>JAIROE010000157.1 GCA_031257715.1 Treponema sp.
GAACGCCGGCGAGAACTTTTACGCCAAGATGATGCGGATCGAGGACATCATAATCGATCCCGATATAGCCCGGCTCTTCAAAATGTCGGACAACACCCGTGAGATCATAGCCCAGGACATTAAAGAGCAGGGGTTTGACAAAGGCCAGCCCCTGAGCCTGTGGAAAGGGAAAAACATTGTCCTCGACGGGCATACCCGTCTTGCCGCGGCGAGAGAGGCGGGGCTTGAAGAAATACCCGTCGTTGAAAGGGAGTTCGAGAACAAAGAAGACGCCATCCTCTATACCTTTGAGCGCCAGGTCATCAGGAGAAATCTCACGGCGGATGAAATCATCACGGCGGTAGAGCTGATGCCCGAAACCAGGTCGCGTAAAGGCCAGGGCCGCACGGCCGCACAACTGGCCGAACGGCTCAAAGTAAGCGAGGCCCATATCTACCAGATCCGGGCAATCCTCAAAAAAGCCGCGCCGGAGGAAATCGACGCCGTCAGGACCGGGAAAACATCGGTCATGGAAACTTATCTCAAGATAAACCCGCCGAAACCCCGGGAACGGGACACCGAACCGTATGTTGCGGTACACGACTCTATACTGGTCAGCAGGCTGGACATTCTCAAAAGCGCGGTAGTTTTACTAGCCGGGGCGGCGGAAACGAAAGCCGCTCTGCTTTTAGTGAACCACTTTTTCAGGAAGAACGAACGGAAAGCCTTCATAAAAGTACTGCCTGAAAACATAAAGCGTTTTCTGGAAGAAATTCAACCGGTATAGCAAATGGCCCACAGCGGCAAGATAAAGGACGCATATATGTTTGTCGTAACTATCCGATATATCGGCCACTTAGCTATATATACACCCGGCCCGGCATATATACGTCAAATGCATAAATACCCGATATGTCGGCTGGTTAGGTATATATACCCCCGATGTATCGGGTACTTACGAGCGTTTATCCCGCCGTTTGCTCAACCGGTAGAGCAAACAATTGACGTATTTTATACCGGTAGAGCGTATTTCCGGCCTGTTTTATACCGGTAGAGCAAATAACCGGCGCATTGTATACCGGTAGAGCGTATTTTCAGCCGTTTGCTCTACTGCGGTAGAGCAAATCCGTCAGGGGGATAAAAGACAAAATATGGTAACAAAAGCGCTTCTCGCAAAAGAAATTAAAACCCCTTCCGGCCTTTCGTATACGACAGCGGTACGGTGTATCGATATGCTGATTGAGACGATCACCGGATACCTGGCGAGGGGTGAAACCATCGAACTGCGCGGGCTCGGTTCATTCGGCGTGAAGACCAGGGCGGCGCGTAAAACAAGCATCAACGGGCAAATGGCGGTTCCCGAACACAGTACGGTCGTTTTCCGGCCCAGTGAAAAACTTCGCCGGTCCGTCTGGCATTATAAGAATAGAAAGAACCATGTAGCCCCGTAGGAGCGCGGCGCCGGGCCAGCGGTAACGCTGAAACAACCGGGGCATCACCACGGGGAAACCGGCCGAAAGGCAAGAAGGTATCCTACACGCAATCAGGAATACGCTTTGCGTGACGGTCCGGAGAGACGGACGCTTTTGCAGTTTTGGAGGGATACGGTATGAATGAGGCCGGAACGGGTTCCGCAAGACGGCCCGGATTGTAACCGATGCGCCATTTCCTATTTGAAGAAAAAGAATACCGGATCCGGGCATCCTTCAAACGCCGTAAGGAAATCCGCGACGCGGTGACGGAGCTGTCACGGCTTTTACGTTCACGGGGGACCGGGCGTTCCGGGGGGAGGCCCGGGGCCGATACGAGGCAAAAGTGTATCGCCAAAATGCAGTATTCGAACAGCCTTGAGGCCCATAAGGTTCAGCTGGAACACTATCTGGCCCGGGAAGGGACGGATATTAACGGAAGCGCCGCAAAGCTGTTCGGGACGGATAGTGAAGTATACCGGAACAACATGGCGGAAAAAAACTTTCGTATCTTCCTGAGCCCCCAGTCGCCCCATGTTAATTTGAAAGCCCTGACAGAACAATTCGTGGAAAAACTTGAGAAGCAGACGGGTTACCGCCTGTACTGGCAGGGGGCCTGCCATTATAACACCGCCCACCCGCACGCCCATCTTTTGATAAACGGCGTTGACAAACTTGGGCGGGAAATCACGTTTCCCAAGGATATGGTAAAAACCTTCATGCGGGATACCGCTCGTGATTTGTGTACCGCCCAGCTGGGGAGGCGTACCGGCCGGGAACTTGCGGTTGAGCAGGAACAGGAACTTGCCGCGCCGCGCCTTACCCGCCTGGACAAGCGGATCGGGGAGCTGTGCGTTGACGGCCGGATCAGCCTTAACGGGGGCCTGTACGACAAAGACCGGATACGGGTCCGGCTTGCAGCCCTCTGTAATCTCGGCCTCTGTACCTATGAAAACGGCGGCTACCGGATGAAAGCGGATTGGGACGAGGATCTCAGGACCAACGGACGTTACAATGCCTTTCTCAAGGCCAGGGGGAACCTGCGGTATAGCGATCCCTCCTCTCTGAAACTATATTCGGGCGGAATGGGTGAAATCACAGGCAGAGTAACTAAAATTTACCGGCTTGATGAAGACGCAAGCGATAACCATGCCCTTGTAGTAGAAGGATTGGACGGCAAGGCCTATTTTATACCGCTTTTCAAGAAACCTGCATTACGGGACGGAAAAATGAAACTGGTCCTGAACGAAGGAGCATTGGTCAGTATTAAAACCTATGGGACGCAGCAGGGGCGGCTGACCCCGTTCATATTCAAACAGGATCTAAGACGGGCACGGAACATGGTTAAACGGGGCTCCTATACGGGAAACCTTGCCGATGAGGTCATAAACGGGCCAAGCGCACGACAGGGAATGACCTAAGGAGAAAAGGGCGACATGGTGATGGACAATGTTGTACTACCCCAAAACAACATAGACAAAGCTTTTTTTAAGGATATTTTTCGTAACAGCAGAATGGAAGCAATATGCAAGTGTGCTTCCATCCTGGTAGCGGAAGACCGCCAGGACCTGGCCAGGGAAATTCTTAAGGCCATGAAAATAGACCAGGCGGCGCTGCTGGGCATTAAAAAAATGTTTGTAAACGAATAAGGAGTTTGTTATGGAAACATGGGGAAAAAACGGCCTTAACGAGGAATTGAAAGTTAACCTCGGCGGGAAACAATTCAGATTCGATATAAAAGGCGGTACTATCGCCCAGGTGGGTGTTAATTATGAAGGCGAATCCGCAGGACATGGATTTAATTTCTCCTGTGGAACTATGCAACAGGGGAAACTGTTCGTTAAAAGCACAATTGAACAATTTGAAAAAGCACATCCCGTCATGATTGTCAATGTCGCCCGCCACTTAAGCGAACTTTCTTCGACCTGGAAAACCGGATTTGTCCAGGGTACCTGCGAATGTGCGAATATCGTTAAAGAGAAAGACCTTAAACTGGCAAAAAGCTGCTCACCGAAATGGGTGTCACCAAAGAAACGGCTCAAAAATTTGCCCATCCTGTTACCTTCCGGGAAATGAAAAAGGACTTGTATGCGGCGCCTAAGCGTGAACGGGAATTACCGCAATCCCGCGGGCGAAACAGGTAACGTAAAGAACATGCCGGCAGGAGAGTGGTACGGATAGCAACCCTGACCTTTGCCAATTGGCGAATAGCTGAAGATGATCAGGGGCGGGTGTACCTGAAAAAAAACGAAGGAGCAGGGAATGACAAGACATGATCGCGCATTAGGGTTTACCCGGGATTTCAATAGAAAGTTTGCCAAGGAAAATGCAAGACGTGTCCGTGAAGAAAAAAAGAAAGCCTTTGAGGATGTTGTGACAAAGGGAAAAATTGAAACTTATGGCGACTTATTTGCTGTTTTGGGAAAATTGTCTAGAAGGGCGAAGGAAATCGCCGTCCTTAACAGAATACAGACGCTGGCAGGCCTG
>JAIROE010000177.1 GCA_031257715.1 Treponema sp.
TTTTTGATTGTCATCTCCCAGGTGTCGATGAGTTCCGCCTGATATTCGCTGCTTTCGTCGTAATAATAGGTCCTGAAAGAAGGGCGCATGAAGCCGTAGTAGTAAAGGTAATAGCCGCCGTCCTCGAAGGGATTTCCCCCGTTTCCCGAAACTTCGGCCCTGGCGGCGACTTCGTCCCAGTTTCCCTCCATGGGAGAAAGCCCGAGTCCCGGAGTCTCTAAAAGTATATCCCGTAAAAATTTCAGCCGCGCCGGGCTTTCTCCGTGAAGTTCCCCGCCGTGGGACCACCAGAGTATGTTTTCAGGATGAGTGAAGGTTTCGCCGTGTCCGGCATAGCCTCCCCTGCACGACGCTTCCCAGAAACGGCGAACCAGTTCCTTTCCGCCGATATTGCCCCAGCCGTGCTCTATGTTTCCTTCATAGGCGATTTCGTCAAGGACCACGGGTTTTTTATACCGTTCCCGCCATTCGGTGGTGTTTTCGGCGCTCTTGTACAGGTCCTGCCGCTGTATGCTGCAATGGGTTATCCATGGACGGGAATAATCGTAAAAAAAACGGCAGTTGTGTATCGAGCGCAGATGGTTGTACGGATCTTTTTCGCGGAGAAGTGAAGCGTAACGTTCCCAGTCGGCAACGGTTTTCTGCGGCATGAGATCGTATTCATTTGCCAGTGACCACCATACATTGCGGAAGGCCGCGTACCGGGCGATGACATACTTCCAGTAAAGATCGTCTTCACCGCTCTTCATCATGCTGAAGCCCCAGCGGTCGTAGGGATGCATGACGATGATGTCCGCCTGTATGCCCAAATCGCGGAGGGCGTGCACCGATTCATCCACGTTCCTGAAATGTTCCGGGTTAAAACGGGTAAAGTCCCAGCTGTTTCCCGGCATGGCGCCGAAATAACGCAGAAAATTTTCTTTGGTTAGTACGGAACTGTCCATGGGCTTCCCTTCGTAGGGATAGGAACGGGGCTCATGAAGGTTGTAATCGTAGTGTTTGGGGAAAATGCAGAAACGGATCTTGTTGAAGGGGCTCCCCTCCAGCGTTTCGAGCGTTTTTTCCCTTAATTCGTCTTTCTGCATTTCCCATACATAACAGGTGGTGCCGACCGGGTAGTACGGCGCGCCGTCTTCGTAGGCAAAATGGTACCGGTTGGCGACCCGTACAGGTCCGTGGTTTCCCTTTTTGGGGGGCGTGACCGTGAAGGAACCCCGGAATTCCGCCGGAACCGAATCCCCCGCATAATCGCCCCCGATCTCAAAGCCGTATGTTTCTTCAAAGGACGGCATGAAGCGGACGCGGTATATTCCGCCGCCGTCATAAAAACCATCGACCGTTACGGTTTCGCTTTTGCTCCGGAATGTTCCCCGTATAATACGGCCGGTAAAGGGATTGCCGTCTTCCCTGCCGCAGGCGGCCGCCTCGAAAACATCCCATCTTTCAACCTGTCCGGGAAATGTGATCGCCATAAATCCCCCTCCTTTTTATTGTTTGACCGCGCCGCCGACGCCCTCAACGAAGTAACGCTGGAATATGAGGTATACAAGAAGCACTGGCACCACCGAAATCAGCACCCCCGCGCAGAGGTAGCCGTAGTCGGTGCCGTGTTCCCCGACAAAAGTCATAAGCCCCACAGGAACTGTTTTCTTGCTATTGTCGTTGATAATAACCAGCGCAATCAGGTACTCGTTCCAGGTTGCGAGAAAATCCATGATCACCAGTGTTGCGATGGCGGGCTTGGCGACAGGCAGGATGATATTCCAGAAGAGCCGCCATTTGCCGCAGCCGTCTATGCGGCCCGCGTCGTCAATATCTTTGGGAATGGTGCGGAAAAATCCCCTGAGTATCAGAATGCCGTAGGAAATTCCGAATCCGACATATACATAGAAGAGGCCTGTGTAGGTATTGAGCAGCTTCAGCCTGCTGTAAATGACATTAATGGGAACCAGTGCGACCTGAACAGGGAGCATCATGCCGATGATGAAAAATATGAAGATCCCCGTTTTGTGCTTTATGTCAAGCCTTGTCATGGCAAAGGCCGCAAGGGCCTCTACAAAAATTCCAAGAGGAACCTTGATGCAGCATACGATAAGATCGTTCCGCATGTATTGCATCAGCCTGCCTTTTGTAACCGCATTGAAAAAATTACTCCACGCGATTTCAGGCGGCAGGCCGAAAAGCCCTATGTTGTTGTAAAAATCCCTTTTTGCCTTTATTGCCGTCGCGATGAGGGTGTAGATGGGCGCTATCCATACAATCATCATGACCAGCATAAAAAGATATATTCCGAGCCTCCGCGGGATCTTTAGTTCGCCTGCCTGCATGATACCCCTTAATCCTTCCGGGCGGTAAAGGAAATGTACGGTATGATTACGATCATCATGAAGATAACCATGAGAACCGCAATCGCCGTTCCATACCCGACATTGTTGTAGCGGAATGTCTGCGAATACATATAGGTTGACATCATCTGCGTGGCATTGTTGGGACCTCCCGCGGTAAGGCCCATGACCACGTCGAACACCTTCATCGCCCCGACAATCAGGTTTGCCATGACGATGACGAATGTCTCCTTCATCATCGGGACGGTAATGAGGAAAAACCGTTTGGGATTTGATGCCCCGTCTATCGTGGCGGCTTCCAGAACTTCCCCCGGCACGGTTTGAAGTCCCGCGAGGAAGAAGAGCATGGGCCCTCCCATGCCCTGCCACACCGAAGCCCCGAAGATTGCGTAAATACTGCTTTTGGGATTTGAGATCCAGCTCTGCTGAAAATTGACGTGAAGGTATTTCAGGACCTGATTGATGAAGCCGAAACTGGGGTTGTAGATCCATCTCCATATTATTGCCACCGCGATGGGGGCTATGACGGCGGGAAAATAAAAGAAACCCCGGAAGAAAGTGCGCCCCCAGAACTGCTTGTTAAGAATGACCGCAAAACTCAGGGAAATAGTCATGGTGGCGAAAAGAGACAGGACGATCCAGATGAGGTTGTTTGAAATGGCTTTTCTGAAAATGGGATCACCGAAAAGGGCGAAAAAATTATTGAGGCCCAGAAATTCCATTTTCGCTATGCCGTTCCATTTGAACATGCTGATAAAAAGGGAATAGAAGACAGGAAAAACTACTACCGAGACATAGACAAGCCCGGCCGGTACCAGGAACAGGTAAGATCCTGTCGTGTCTCTTTTCAATATCATGAACGCCTCCTGTGCCGGTAGAACCGGCCGGCTTTCATCAGTTTCATGGTCCAAATCCCCGATGAAAATTGAGGGAATTTCCGGAAATCCCGCCGGATCCCCGGAGTTTCCCCCACGAAAATTCTTATTCGGAGGAAGCTGATACCCGGGAACCCGCCTTTCGGCAGGAGAGCCCTCGGGCGATTCAAATTCCTGCCGATGACGGCAGGGCAGCGTCCCCCAATATAATACAAAAGAATCCACAGGACTTTTTCTTCCCGAACGAAGATATCCCGCCGCCCTGTAGCGGAGATCTTCATTTTTTCAGATACGCCTCAATGGCGGTCTGGATGGCGGCCGCGCCCTCTTGGGGTGTGGTTTGTCCGGTGACAAGGCCGTCCTGCACGTGGAAGAGCACATCGGCGACTTCGGTCGGGAACGCCTGGTCGGTGACGGTGAATGTGCCGTTTTTGTTTGCCGTAGAGAGCATCACCGGAACGTTGGGCTGGCCGTCGGGCATGTCGGCGTCAAGGCGGGGCAGGGGCAGGTTGTAGTACTCGCTGTATTTGCCGACGTGCTCTTTTCCCTGAAAGAAATCAAGGAATTTTACCGAGGCTTCAATTTGTTCCTGGCTTAAATTCTTGTTGAACTGGATCATTTCCGCAAAGGCGGACATGCGGTTGGTACCCCCCGAAGGAAAGGCGAAGGTTCCGAAATTGCTCACGTCCTGTTCCTCCTGAATAATACTGCCGTCCATCCATTGGCCCTGTACGTCCATGGCCGCCGTGCCGGCGAAGATTTCAAGTCCGGTGTCATTGGGGTCCAGGGTAAGGAAACCCGCGGGAAAATAGCCCTTGTCGGCGAATTCCTTAAATTTTGTAAAAGCCTGAACTATGGCCGGATGGTTGTAGCTTGCCTGAAAGGTGTTCATCTGATCGTGAAGCTCCGCCCCGGTGTAATGTTCGATGAGGACTTCGACAAAACGCATCACATGCCAGCCGTAAAGTCCCGCCGTGGTGATGGGGGTAATGCCGTTTCGTTTGAGGGTTGCGCATACCTGCTCGAATTCTTCAAAAGTTTTGGGAACCTCGAGGCCGTACCGGGCGAATGTATCTTTCCTGTAATATATCCCCATGACGTTGAAGCTCGTAGGATAACCGGCAAGTTTCCCGTCGAGAGTACACAGGCTCAGGGCGCCTCCGTTGAAAATTTTGTCCCATCCATTGACCGCGGCGTAATCCTTCAAATCGTAGATGAGATCGTTTTCCGCGTAAAAGCCGCCCAGCATGCCTCCCCAGTTAAACCACAGGCCGGGAAGCGTCCCCGAGGAGGCGGCGACCTTGGTAGCGTCCTTGATCCCGTCGGTGTCGTAATACGCGGGGGTGATCCTGATACCGGGATTGGCCGCGGCGAATTCCCCGGCCGCCGCGTCAAGCGGCACCTGCCGGCCGGAGAGGTTCCAGATGGTGAGTTCGATCGCCCGGGTTCCGCCGCTGCCGCCCTCCGTCTTTCCGCCGCATGCCGCCGTTAACGCCGCCGCGAGAACCGCCGTCACAAAACACACACGTTTTGTTTTCTTCATGTTTTAATCCTCCTGTAAACATAAGATTGTTTCGGAGAACATTATATCATATTCATTTTCAAAAGTAAACAGTGAAAATGAAAATAAAGAGAGAGGCTCACCGCGTCCGCGCGGCGCATTGTCCGGGCAACAAAAAAGCGGCGGGACGCGCCGCCGCCTTGATCCTCCCCGGAGGAGAATTACACAAAATCACCCTTGAAATTCATGGTCTTTTCAATAATTTCCACGACTTTTTTGGCGCCCTTCTTCGCGTCGACCTGGGGTATTCCCGCTTCCTTGTTGAAGGTCTTCTCGAAAAACATGTTGAGCGTCGGGTAAAGCTCGGGCAGATTGTAGAACACCAGTGCGAAATTGACGCCCGTGGGCCGCAGGATGGTAAAAGAGGAGAAAGAATCAATGGGCGCCCTGGCGATCATGATCCGCGATTCGTTCTTTGCTACGATGGTTTCAAGTTCGTTAAAGCGCTTGGGTATCTGCTCGGTATTGCTCCGCACATAAGGCTCCATGGCCTTGTTGGGGTAGCTTGCCGGCTCTATGAGAATGTGCAGTTTTTTCCCGTTGGTTTGAAAGGTCAGGCCCGTTTCGGTTAAATAAATCGCCTTTACCCCCGAATAAGAAACCACCTCATATATGGAATACGCGGAATTCTCGCTGAAAAAAGAAGAGACGACGTATCCCTGATCCTTGGGAAGTTTATCCTGGGCATAAGCCTCAAAGAGATCCATTGCCTTGGTTCCGGCCATATTTTATCCTCCTATTTATTAGGCTACTGCATTTTACCCTGTTTTGCAATCATTCGCAACCACTACCGGTAAAAATCATGAAAACCCGGAAAATTCCCCGTCCTTTCAGCGTCTTGCCCTTTTTTTCACTTCCTGCTCAAATTTGGCCGCCCCGGCGGCATCGCCCGACTTGCGGGCAAGCGATGCCATCCACTGGTAGGGGCGGGGATCGTGGACATTCCGGGCCGCCGCTTCCCGAAGCAGATCGAAAGCCCGCTCCAGCCTGTTTTCCCGGTAGTAGAGAAGCCCCAGCGCAAGGGGAATTTCCGGCGCCCTGCCGAAAGCGGACATGGCCTTTTCCAGCACCGCCCTGGCGTAATAGACGGCCCCCGCCCGTTCAAGGCAGCCTGAATACTCAATGAGGAGATCCACGCTCCGGGGCCGCTCCTTGAGGAGGCCCTTGAGGAAGACCGCCGCCTCCCGGAAACGGCCGGTCTTGCGGTACCCGTAAGCCAGCACCCGGCGGAGGCTCTGATTCGAAGGCTCCCAGGTCAACAGCGCCTCCAGTTCCGGCACCGCCTCTTCATATTCAAAGGTATGGATGAGGTACAGGGCCCGTTCCCTCCGTATGATGTAATTGTCGGGCCAGAACCGTACATAACCGTCATAGGCCGCCCGGAGTTCTTCGGCCAGGAGATCCCCGTCCGGTGTTTCCCCCTGCCGGGTCCTACGCTCCGCCGCGGCCAAAAGGCCCCGGAGCGTTCCCGAAGATTCATCTCCGGGTTCCATGATCAGCGCTTCCAGCGCGGCTATTTCGCCCAGCCGGGAACGTTCGTGCCGTTCCCTGAGGCTTATGGTTTTTCTGAACCAGCTTAACGCAAGGCGGGGAAGCCCTGTTTTCAGGTAACGTTCACCCAGTGCGTACATGAGTTCGGGTTCGGGGCCGAGGGTTCTGACGGCGTTTTGCAGAAGGGTGATGATCTTTTCATCGTCTTCCCCCGTTTTCGCCTCCAGCAATATGGAAAAACGCCTGATGATATCCCCATCGCCCTTGAGGGAATCGGCGATCCGCAGCGCCTTTCTGAGGATCTTCCAGTTTTCCCCTTCCCATGCCGTCAGGATGGTCTGATACCACAACTCGATATCCCTGCCTTCGAGTTTTTCCGCCCGTTCGAGGTGGTTAAGGGCCGCGGTATAGTCCGAAAGGTTGCGCAGGGCTTCGGCGTAAAGGGAATGGATCACGGCGCTTTCGCCCCGGTTCTTGATCCAGCCGCGGCAGGCGTCGGCGGCCCTCCGCCATTCACCGGTGTCAAGAAAGGCGCGTATCATGTACAGATCGACAAGTTCGCCGTTCCAGGGCAGATCGGGAAGGCCCGAATCCACCGCCCTGATGCGTTCGATGTCCTTGAGGGCTTCGGCCTTTTCCCCAAGGGACATGAGGATCGACGCCCTGTACCAGCGGATCCTCTGGTCCTGGGGGGCACGGTCGAGGGCCGCCGTATAATGCTCCAGCGCTTCTTCCGGAAGCCCCGCCTCCCGGCAGGCCCGGCCCAGTTCAAGGCGGAGAAGGGTGCTGCCCCGCTTTCCCTTTCGGCGGCCCTCCCCCTCGGCTTCCGAATTGGCAAGGACAAAACGAAGCATCTGTATCCCCAGATCGTACTCTTCGTTCCGGCAGAGCCGTATTCCCCGGATGAGCAGGGCGTTGATATACGCCCGGTAGATGCGCCGCTGTTCCGCCTGCGGCAATTCCGCCTCCGCGGCGGTTTCGACCGCCTTCTGGAGCAGATCGACCGCTTCCGCCGAGCGGCGCGCCCTCAGGCAAGCCGCGCCCAGCATCGCCATGACGGCGGGATTTTCGGGATTGAGCTCCAGGGCTTTGCGGAGAGGGGGCAGGGCCTTGTGGGGCATTGCTATGGCAAGGTAGGTTCTTCCGCCGAAAAAATACCCTTCCCAGGCGCCGTTTTCAAGGCGGACATAATCGTTAAAGGCGGCGAGGGCCCGGGAGTAATCCCCAATCGCGTGAAAAGAACGCCCCAGATAAAGATAGGCCCGGGGAGGGGCTTCAAAGCCGGAAATCAATTCCTCAAGGAGCAGGACGGCCCTTTTATAGTCCCGCAGCCGCCCCGCCTCTATCGCCTCGTCGAATTTTTCCTTTCCCCCGGCAATCTTTGTTTTGGTTTTCAAGGAACACCCGGATTACCTTGCCCGTGAAAGGGTAACCGCGCAGGTTACCACAATATCGTCCACCGAGGCCCCCCGCGAAAGATCGCTTAAGGGTTTGGCAAACCCCTGGAGAAAGGGCCCGAAAGCTTCGGCCCCGCCCAGCCGCTGTACGAGCTTGTAGCCTATGTTGCCCGCCCCAAGATCGGGGAAGACCAGTGTGTTCACCCTGCCCCTCACCGGGCTTCCGGGGGCCTTCTTGTCGGTTACCGGGGGAACCAGCGCCGCGTCCGCCTGAAGCTCCCCGTCTATGAGGAGATCCGGGGCTTTCGCCTTAACCAGATCCAGCGCGGCCTTTACTTTCTGCACATCGGGATGATCTCCGCCTGAACCTTTGGTGGAGAAGGAGAGCAGGGCGACCGCCGGCTCCGCGTCGAGGAATTCCCGGCACGACTGCGCCGCGCTCACGGCGATTTCGGCAAGCTGTTCCGCCGTGGGATCGGGCACCACAGCGCAGTCGGAGAAGATGAGCGCCCCGTCTTTTCCCCACGAACCCTCCCGTGTCTGCATCACGAAGCAGGAGGAGGCGGTTTTTGAGCCGGGCACCGTCCCGATGATGGCAAGCCCCGCCCGCAGCACGTCGGCGGTGGTATTCTCCGCCCCGCCCACCATGGCGTCCGCCTCGCCCAGACGCACCATCATGGCGCCCCAGCGGAGGGGGGCCTTGATGTCGATTCCGGCTTGCTCCGCCGTCATCCCCTTGTGTTTGCGCAGTTCGTAATATTCGCCCGAGTATTTTTCAAGCAGCGGGGAAAGCGCGGGATCGACAACCGCTATGCCCGCAAGATCGACCCCCTCCTTTTCCGCCGTCTTCCGCACCGCCTCTTCCTTTCCCAAAAGGGTAACGGCGGAGGCAAGCTTTTCACGGGCGATGATCCCCGCCGCCCTGACGGTACGGCCCTCCGTTCCTTCGGGGAGTACGAGGCGCTTCCCCAGCCTTTTGGCCTTTTCCTTCATTTCTTTTACGAAGTCCATCTTTTCTCCTTACGGCCGAACCGGTTGTGAATTTCAAATAAAATCGCTGAATGATTCAAGCATACCCCCTTACCCCTTCCGGCGCAAGGGCCAAAGGGCTAAACGGCTACGCCGTTTAGCCCTTTGGCTGGGGAGTTTCGGCGAAGCCGAAACTCCCATGGCGCGTTCGCGGGGCAGGCATTCGCTATGGGACGGTGGTCCCGGGCCAAACGCCTGCGGCGTTTGGCTGGGGAGTTTTTGCTCTGCAAAAACTCCATGGCGCGTTTGCTATGGGACGGTGGTCCCGATTGCCGGGCTCTGCTGCCCGATTGCCGGCGATCCCGGCACTGGAGCCCATGCCACGGGATTCCCGAAGCGGCCAGGGGCCTGGAGTTTTGCGGCCAAAGGCCGCGAAACTTCCAGGCTAAACGCCGCAGGCGTTTAGCCTGCAAGGGCGGCGAGTTTTTCGCGGATAAATTCGCTTTTTTCCTTGAGGCCGATGCTGCCTGCGGCAAGGAGGAGGACGTTGGGGGCGCGGGGGTCAAGGCGTACCGCGCCGCCTGATTCCTGCATGAGGCGCACGAGGCGTTCGACTTTCACGTTTGCTACCCT
>JAIROE010000202.1 GCA_031257715.1 Treponema sp.
CGCCGCTTTCTGTACGGGTTTCCGCAGCCTTGAAATAGCGGACAGGGAGCTCCGCATCAACGGCAGGGCTGTGCCCATCAAGGGAGTAAACCGCCACGAACATGATGAATATTCGGGCAAGACGCTCTCCACCGAAGCCATGATGAAGGACATCAGGCTGCTTAAAACATACAACTTTAACGCCGTAAGGACCTGCCATTATCCTGACGATGAACGCTGGTACGATCTCTGTGACCGCTACGGCCTCTACCTTGTCGATGAGGCAAATATAGAACACCACTGTTTCTACAATCAGCTTTGCAGTGATACCGCGTGGACGGGCGCCTATATTTCCCGTATTTCGCGCATGGCGGAGCGGGACAAGAATCATCCGTCCATCATCGTCTGGTCGCTTGGGAACGAAAGCGGCTGCGGCTTTAACCATGAAACAGGTGCGGCCTGGCTCCGTTCGTGGGATCCCTCGCGGCCCCTCAATTACGAGGGAGCGATACGTCCGAAGACGGAAGGGCAGGGGCGGCCCAATCTTGATTCACTTGCGCAGGGCCGGACGGTTACGGACATCATAGGCCCCATGTATCCCGAGTTGGAGCTCATCACCGGTTTCGCCAAATACCGCGACGATTACCGCCCGCTCATCATGATTGAATATTCCCACGCGATGGGTAATTCAAATGGGAGCCTTGCCGATTACTGGAAGGCCATAGAATCGCATCACGGGCTGCAGGGGGGATTTATCTGGGAATGGATAGATCATGGCTTTGCCGCCCTTACGTCCGGCGGAAAAAAATACTGGAAATACGGCGGCGATTTTGGCGACGAGCCTTCCGATTATGATTTCTGCTGTGACGGCCTTCTTTTCCCCGATCAGACACCCAAGCCCGCCATGGAAGAATGCCGTGAGGTATTTTCCCCGGTGCGGCTTGTACCCGCAGAGGGAAAGCCCTTTGTTTTTACCCTTGAAAACCGCTACGATTTTTCCACGCTGGAACATGTCAGGCTGCTGTGGGAACTCCGCGCCGCCGAAACGCCGCGGCCGGAAACGGCCCGCATACCCGGTGAAAAAATACTGGCGCGCGAGGAGCGGGATCTTCCCGCCGTTGAAAGCGGCGGGAAGGCGGAAATAACATTCCCTGTGCCTTCGGGTTTTGATCCTTCGCTGTACGAGGGCGTCCTCTACATACACTCCGAATTTATTTTGAAGAACGACGTCCCCTGGGCAAAAGCAGGCCATGTCATAGGCCGGGGGGAGCGCGTCATAAAGGATCCGGGAACCGTCCTTCCTGCGGGCATCGTGGAAACCGGAGGCGCTCCGGCTGAACTTTCCGTATTCCCCGGCGTTTTTACGCCGAACCTCTACCGCGCGCCTACCCAGAACGACGGCCTCAAGACCGTCATGCATTTAAGGGGAGATCCCTCGGCGCAGTTCTACTATCTTGATAAACCCATGTACTACTGGATAGATCTGGATCTCCTTCACCTGCGCGCCGGGGATGAAAGAAACGAAAAGATAGTCTGGGAAGGATATGCCGCAAACCGTTTTACCGCGTCCCTTCTTTCCGGCAAAGACGCCGCGCCTGAATACAGGAACAGGAAGCTGGGGACCTATACCTGCGTCACCGTCCCCGCCGGAGGCGGCCGGCCCTTCATCATGGACATTACTTTCGACCTTGATCCGGCCCTGCCCGAACTTCCCGGAATCGGCGTTACCTCTGCCTTTCCCGCCTGTTACGACACCGTCACCTGGTTCGGGCTCGGCCCCCATGAGACATATCCCGACCGCCTTGCCGGAGCTTTTCTCGGCCGTTACACCGCGAAGGCGGCGGACATGGGGACGCCTTATGTCGTACCGCAGGAAAACGGCGGCAGAAGCCGTGTCCGCTGGCTTTCGCTTTCGGGGGAAAAGGTCCCCGCGGGAAAACCCGGCGCGATTGTCATCCATTTTGCGGAACCGGTGTATTTCGGTGTGCGGAAATACACATCCGAAAACATGGCGGCGGCCCTCCACACCCCCGATCTTGTTGACGTGTCATTGGGAGAAAACGGGTACTTCCTTCTTGACATAGACTGCGCCCGGCGGGGAGTGGGAACGGCTACCTGCGGCCCGGATACCAGGCAGGAATACCGCGTTCGGCCGGGCTTTTTCAGGATGAGGTTTTATATTACGGCAGTTTAGCCCTGTCACTTTGCATAAACAAAGCGCCTTGAATGCCGGATGGCAAAGCCCTCGTATTCTCCTGCGGGAATAAAAAGATCGGCAAGGCCCGGAGGCACGGCTTCGGCGGGAACCTCGTCCGACATGGTAAACCGGCCGGGCTCGGCGTATTTTACACCAAGGTGAAACACAAAATTCACCGCGTCGGAAACCACGGTTCCGGTCTTGCCCGGCGCCTGGAAAGCGGTTTTTCCGTAGTGAAGAGCGACGGTGAAAATCACCGGTACGGAAAGGCCGAAGTTTTCAGGGCCGGCAAGGGGGGCGGAGAGGACAAGCTTAAGGCCCGCCGTGAGGGCGGCTTTTGCCGGAGCCGCCTGGGGGGGAACAAGAAATAGGAAGTTTGATTCGCTCTCCATCCAGAGGAGGGCGGAGGCGCCGGCGAACTGCTGCTGAAGAAAATCCCGCAGGCGGTTGCGGGTCGTGGTGAAGGCCGCTTCGCCAAGGCGCGATCGGAGATTGTCGTCCCCCGCCGAGAGGGCGATGTAGAGAAAGAAGACGGGGGTAACGGTTCCGGTCCTGATGCTTTTCCATCCTTCAAATTTTCCGGAGGGAAGCCTGGCGGATTTTTTCGGCGGAATTTCAGGAGCCGTTTTGCTGGACCGGGTTTTGCCCGCGCCCGCCGTCCCCGCGGCCTCACGCCAGGACGCGGCGGCGGTGAGCCGTTTTTTGGAAAGGCCCGTGACTGCCGCTTTTCCCACATAATCCGAAGCGCCCTCAAAGAAGAAAGACGCGGGATCGGAACTCAGACCCCCGGGATCGAAAATCCCCCAGGGGGAAGCGGCGCAGCTTTTTTTAAGGAGGGCAAGGGCTTTTTTGATCTCGGCCGGGCCGAGGCCCGAAATGTCCAGATAACTTAAATCCCCGGCGGCCGGAGAATGTTTTCCCAGCAATTCGGCGGGCAGGATCTGAAAAAATACCGCAGCCTTTTTGTCCCGCAGTAATCCGCCCGGATTTTTTTTGAATGTGAAAATATAATTCATGATTCCACCCCCACATGGTAAAGCCGGAACTTGATTCCCGCACGGGATTTCTCCGGGGTAAACACATCCGTGATGCCCTGATCCATGGACATAAAAAGGTTGGAGGAAACCGCCATGGAATCGGCGAAAGCCGCCTTTGATTCCAGCGTGACCGTCTGTTTGATTGTTTCGTTTTTGAGCCGTTCCATCGTGCTGTGTGAATAGCGGACATCGCCTATGTGAACGGCGGTCCTGACGGCGATGGGGCTTTCCAGCGGATTGCCGAGTCTGTTGTAAAAAAACAATTCATGAAGGATCTCCATACCCGCATAGACGGCCATTTTTTCTATCGGCCCGAACATGAAGACGCCCAGTGCCCCGTCGCCCTCCCAGGACCAGAGCCGTCCCAAACGCTTTATGACGGCTTTTTCGACGATGGTCCTGAGATCCCTGTAGGCCCGGTTTATTTTTTCACGGGAATTTTTCTTGACCAGAACCGAATTGTCCACAATGTCAAGGCGAAGCACCGTCATGCGCCGCTCGTCCC
Organism: Treponema sp.; assembly: GCA_031257715.1. The sequence continues at coordinate 3,719 of JAIROE010000202.1, forward strand.
CATCCTGCAGGCGGCCCCAGTTTTCCGTGATGCGCTCGCGCTGGTTCTCAAAAAACCGGCCCGACACCTTGTCATAGCTGTAGCCCGCCTGAATGACCCCGGTGACTACATCGTTAAGCCCCCGGAGGGCGTAATTTCGGCCCATGTAGCCTTCGGCGTCAATGTGCACCAGGGCTTCCACAAAGTCGATGTAAAAGCCGTCCTGCAACATGTCCGCCACGATGCGCCCGGCCGCGTCCTGGTTTGAGATGGGCATCCCTTCGGTCAGGCCAAGGCGGCGGTAGATATTGTAGCCGGGACGTACCAGCCCGGCGAAGCGGATCATGGAATCTACCGACAGGGACTGCAGGCACTTCCTGCATGCGCTGGCGTTGACAATGCCGGCATTCTCCGTTTTTTTGTACAAAATGTTCCCCTTTAGAAAAGTATATACATTATAATTGTTTGATAAAAGGCCGGACGAATAAAAGGGCCGCCCCCACCGCGGCGGCTTCTTTCTTGTAGCTGCATGCGGTAATGTAATCTTCATTGCCAAGGAACGTTGACACTCTCGCCGTGGATTTGCGGAGGTCGTCTATATATGGTTCAAGATACTCCCCAAGGTAGCCCCCCAATATAAGGCTGCAGTCAAAGGAGACAAGAAGGTTATTTACCGCCATAGTTAAATAGGAAAGGTATTGTTCCCAAACCGACTGCAGGTTTTTGTCCCCTTCGGAGAGTTTTTTGAAAAAAAGCTCCAGGCTGCCGCCGGTATGGCGGGAAAGCACCAGCGCGGAACAGTAGGCGTCCATACAGCCCTTTTGCCCGCAGTAACAGGGGAGTCCGTCCTGCACCAGTGTCATGTGGCCGAATTCGCCGCCCCGCTGGTTTTCCCCAAGGTAGAGTTCATTGTGCAGGAGTATGGCCCCCCCGACCGTGTCGCTCAAAGAAAGGAAAACCGCGTCGGTGCGGTATTTGTGCTGCCACAGTTCCGCAAAACCCGCCGCGTTGGCATCGTTGCACAGTACCGAAGGAAAGGCGAGCCCCCGGCTGATGGTGGAGCAGGGCAGGGCCGCAACCTGCAGCACGTGGGAGTAGATGATCATCTGTCCATCCCTGGTAAGGACCCCCGGAACGGAAAACCCCGCCCCCAGCACATGCCCGGGATCAACCCCCGAGACGGTGATCAATTCCCTGATGCGGCTTGTCACTTCCTGATAATAGGCCGGTGTGTTTTCGTAGGGGATCTCGAAACGGATGTTCTCGATAATTTCGGTTGCAAGATTGATAAGGACGATGCTGACATGGTTGCGGGTAATGTCCGTTCCAACGGCAAATTTGGCGTTTTTTTCACAGATCACGGACACCGCCTTGCGTCCGCCGGTTGAATTCAGAACTTCCCCTTCCTTGAGGAGCCCGTCCGTCTGCAGGTTTTTGACATTCTGTATGGCCGTTGGCAGGCTTATCCCCAGCTGGGCGGCGATTTCGGGCTTGGAAATACTTCCCTTTTGATACACAAGCTGATAGATGCGGTTGCGGGTTGTCGGCTTGTTTTCGACAATAATATGTTCATGGCTGATCATTTTTTCCTCCCGAAATAAAGCCCTGATGATTTATATAAACTATCTTATTAAGTATTTCAATGCCTGATAAGAAATTATGGCCTCGTGCCCAAATTATTTTATTATCCGGTTCATTAAGTGTTATTTTTAGCTTTTTAAATTTTTTTCTTGACATATTTTCTACATTATGTATATTATCTTCTTAAATAAGTTTATATAAACTTGTGATATAAACCAATAGATATAACGGGAAGCAGCCATGAGTTATCTGGATGAATTGTTCGGTTTGAAGGGAAAGGTTGTCCTTGTTACCGGCGGCGGCAGGGGCATAGGCCAGGTTGTTGCGGTAGGGCTTGCCAAAGCCGGGGCGGAAATTGCCGTTGTTTCCCGTACCGGGGCGGACGAGACCGTCAAAAAAATAGAGGCCGAAGGCGGCAGGGCATACAGCCTCATTGCCGACGTCACAAACGGGAAAGCCGTCGACGCGGCGCTGGACCAGGTATTATCGCGTTCCGGCTCGCTTGACGTTGTGTTTAACAACGCGGGAATCTGCATTCACAAGGATACCCTTGAAGCCGGCATAGATGAATGGCGTGAAGTGCTGGACATCAACCTGACGGGCGAATACATCGTCGCCAGGGCCGCGGGCCGCATCATGATCGGGCGGAAGATAAGGGGGAGCATCATCAACATGGCCTCCATGTCCGGTTCCATTGTAAACGTGCCCCAGTGGCAGGCTTCATACAACGCATCCAAAGCCGGCATCATACACATGACCCGCTCCCTGGCCGTTGAATGGGCGGAATACGGCATACGGGTGAACAGCCTTTCCCCCGGTTACATCGCCACCCCCATGAGCGTGGACACCCCCCAGGAATTAAAAGACGCCTGGATGCCCCTCATCCCCTTTCACCGCATGGGCAAACCCGAGGAGCTTATAAGCGCGGTCCTATACCT
>JAIROE010000215.1 GCA_031257715.1 Treponema sp.
CGAACTATTCCCGGATTTAAGCAGGAACTGGACCGGTGGTACCGGAAGATGAATAAAGCGGATTTTGTTGAAAACGATCCGGTCCGCTTTCCCCACCGGTTTTCCGATCCCGCGGACATTGAGATTGCCGCCTTTTTGGCGGGCGTCATTGCCTGGGGCAGACGGGATCTCATCATCAGATCAGCGGAACGCATGTTCGCCCTTCTGGGCCCCAGCCCCTATGCGTTCGTGATGAAGGGTGATTACCGGAAACTGAAAGACCGCTGTGTGCACCGGACATTTTTTGAACACGATCTGGCCTACTTCTGCCGGGGATTTAAAGCCTGTTACACGGAATACGGAAGCCTGGAGAACCTCTTCGTCTCCGCCATGGAATCCCCGTCCGGCTCCGGCGGACCCGGGGGTATCTGGGAAGGCATAGCCCTGTTCAGGGAAACCATGGCCAAAGGGAACGGCGGACTCGGTACCAAACACATTGCCGGCCCTCATTCCAATTCGGCCTGCAAGCGGACACACTTGAGCCTCCGCTGGCTTGTGCGGAGGGAAGGCCCGGTGGATCTGGGGCTCTGGAAGCGCATATCCCCGGCTTCCCTTTTTATTCCCCTGGACATCCATGTGGGCCGCACTGCCCGGCGTCTCGGGCTTCTGGAGGGACGCAGGGCCAACGACAAAAAGGCGGTCATTATCTTGACGGAAAAGCTGCGGCAGTTCTGTCCCGAGGACCCGGTGAAGTACGATCTGGCCCTGTTTGGAATAGGGGTGGAGAGGGCGTGAAGGGCCAATGAAGAACTCCGGCGGCGTTAAGGCGGGCCGGATACATCGTATCAGGAACCTTTCACCCCGATGGGCAGTTCCAGCCCGATGCCTTTGAGATAATTCTCATCAAGAAGAAGGCCGGGGACCGGGGATTGTGCCGATACTTCCCCGTTGTTCAGAAAAACAACGCTGTCGGCTATGTCCAGCATCATGTTCAAGTCATGGCTTGCGATTATCCTGGTGCAGCGTAAATTTCCGATTAGAGCGATTAGGTTTTTGCGGGACCGCGGATCAAGGGCGGCGGTGGGTTCATCGAGCAGCAGGATCTCATTTTCCATAATCAGAATCGACGCAATGGCCGCCCGTTGCTTTTCCCCGCCCGAAAGTTTGTACGGCGGACGATGGGCAAGATATTCCGCATCAACCAGGCCCAAGGCGCGTAACGCCAGTTCCCTGGCTGTTTCGGCGGATACCCCTTTTTTCATGACAGCGAAGGCTACATCTTCCCAGACAGTGGGCATAAAAAACTGGTTGTCCGGTTCCTGGAAAACAATGCCTGTCTTTGACGCGCTGCTACGGCCTGCGGGAACACCGTCGATTGAAACTGAACCCCCGGAAGGTTTCATGCAGGAAGCTATGATCTCAAGGAGGGTTGATTTTCCTGAGCCGTTGGAACCGGCTATGCAGACGCATGTACCCTTGCCGGCGGAAAAGCTGACGTTCCTCAGCGCTTCGGTTCCATCATCATACCTGTAGGACAATCCCTCAACTCTCAGATGTTCCATGGTATTTTTTTATCCGCCAGAAGGATTAAAAAAGAAAAAATTACAACGGCAGCCAGAAACAGGGTGTCCGTTAATTTCCATTTAAAAACAGCAGTTACGGGAAGGGCGCCGTCAAAGCCCCTTGCCCGCATGGCGGCGGCGATTCTTTTGGAACGAAAGGCCGCGCCGGCAAGGGCATAGGCAAAGGCAGCGGTGTATGAACGCCATGCCGTCAAAGTACCCATACGGGGACGGCGCAGGCGCATGGACAAAATCGCCCTGAAAACCCGCTGGTGCATAATAAAAAGGCAGCGGTAGGTTAGCACAAAAAGGGAAACGAGTTTTGCCGGGACTTTTAATTTGAGAAGGGCGGAGGCGGTTTTACCTATACCCATGGGAATAATGAAAAACATGTAGGCAAGGGCGGAAGCGTTTATGCGCAAGGTATAAACCACGGCTTTGCCGATTTTTTCCCCGCCCAGGGGCATGGTGATGAAAAGCAGGACGCAAAAAATATTCACCTGAAAGAGACGGAAAAGTACAATTCTAAAATTCCTGATGAGCGGAGCCGGTTGTAACCGGAATAAAACCGGCGTAAGAAACAAAAAAAGATCCAGACAGATCAAGAGAACAATATTGCCGAGGTGTATCGCCGCCAGGGTAAACACAAACGCCGCCGTCAGACGGCAGCGGGCGTCCGTGTTTTTGAGAATATCGTTTTTTAATTCAAGTCTGTTTAGCAACATAAGCGGGCAGCAGCCGTTTTAAAAAACCGGCGCATAAGAGCGTGATGACTCCTTCAACCAGCGCCAGGGGCAGGTTTGCGGCGAAAATCAGGACGGCGGTGGAGAGGAGATCTTTCGCGCTGAAGAAGAGGGAAAGGGTTACCAGTACCGAACCGGTTATAACAGCGGCAAAGCCGGCGGCGAAAGCCGCGGCGAGATACAGCCGGGCAGGGAAAAGCCGCCACAGGCAGTACCCGCTCAGGGCGGCGGCGCCCATCACCGTAGTGTTTATACCCAGGGAAAGGAGCCCGCCGAACTGGAGCAAAAGCCCCTGAAGG
>JAIROE010000017.1 GCA_031257715.1 Treponema sp.
CCGCCCAGAACCAGCACCTTTCCATGGCGGTCTTCCGGGCTGTGGAAAACCGCCGATCCATGGCCCGTTCAACCGCTTCGGGGCAGACCTGCGGGATAGACCCCAACGGGAAAATCACCGCCATGGCGGCGCCCTTTACCGAATCATGGATCGCTGTCGATCTCCCTGTCGTTACCCGGAATACGCTGTACACGGCCCGGGGCGATCTTCTTCCCCTGATTTTCGCCGCCGCCGCCTTTCTTCTGTTGATCTCCGGTCTTGTTTTATATATACTTAAAACCAGGCGCGGTACGTGATGCGCCATGAAAAAAGGCGCGCGAAAAGGTAAAAAAGATTTTCCGCAGGTTGACAAGTGTTAAAACATCATAGGAAAATGAGAACGGCAATCCGGTTGAAGAGGTTATCGATCAGGAAGGAGACCATGAACGCCCGAAAAAAAATACTTATAGTTGATGACGAAAGGATAAACCTGGAGTTCTTCGAAGTAATGCTCTCCAAACTCGGCTTTATTGTTGAGGAAGCCAATGACGGAGTGGAAGCCCTTGAGAAAGCGAAACGCTTCATGCCCGATTTGATACTGCTGGACAATATCATGCCCCGCATGTCCGGATGGGAAGTTACGAAGACCCTCAAGGGAGACCCCAAGTATTCGGGGATTCCCATTATCATGTTTTCGGCATTGGGGGACGTAAAGGACAAGGTTGAGGGTTTTGAACTGGGGGTGGATGATTACATCACCAAGCCCTTCAATTTTTCCGAAGTTCTCGCGAGAATTCGGGCCGTGCTGCGGAACCGCGAGCTCTTTGCCCAGATTGCCGTCCGGGAATCGCGCCTCAGCATGGCGGAAGAACTCAACACGGACATGAAGAACAACCTGCAGGATTTTGTAAAAAGCGTAGACGATCTTGACGCCGCCATTGTCATGCTCTCGCGCGGCGGCGAAGTCGATTCCCGTTCCCTTCCGCATTTTGTGGAGGTGATAAAGGAAAAAACCCAGCGGGTACGGAAGCATATCGCGGAGCTGGACGCCCGTATCGAAAAGACGATACGGGACTGGGAAGAGCTCAAGAAGAGTGAAATAGGACTCTTTGCCCTCGAAAGCCAGATCCGCAAATTTCTGCACGGCGAAGAAGGCCGCGGGGAGTAGGCGGGAATGGTAAGGGATAAAAAGAAAGAAGGCGAGATAGTTGTTCTTGGTGAAAGTACCAGTTTTAACGGTTTTCTCCGTTTCAGGGAAACGCTCCGCATACAGGGAAAATTCCGGGGAACCATTGAAGCCACAGGCGCCCTTATCGTTGACAGGGGAGCGGTGGTGGAGGCGGATCATATTTCGGTTACGTCCCTTACGGTGTACGGTACGGTAACGGGGGCCGTATGGGCGGCGGACAAGATCGACATGATGAGCGGGGCGGAAGTGCGGGGCGATCTGACCGCGGCCAGGCTCCGCATCGCGGACGGGGTGCTCTTTGAAGGCCAGTGCAGCATGATCAGGGCCGAAAAGGAAGTTGAGATCTTCTCCCGGCCTACCGGGGAGATCAAGTCCGAACTGCAGTGGACCAATGGTTCGTGAAGATCCCGCGGCCCTGCTCGTGGAAACGCTTGCCGCCCGGGGAGAAATCATGGCCGCGGCGGAATCCTGCACGGCCGGACTTGTGGCGGACCGTATCGCCGCCGTTCCCGGTGCGTCGCGGGCTTTTTGGGGATCGTTTGTCACCTATATGACGGATGCGAAAGCGGTCATGTTGGGGCTTGACCGGGACATGCTGGAAAAAAACGGCGCCGTGAGCGGGGAAACCGCCCGCGCCATGGCGGAAGCGGCGCTCTTGAAAAGCGGCGCGTCTCTGGCCGTTTCGGTAACGGGCCTTGCCGGCCCTTCGGGCGACGGGACTTCCGCGCCGGTGGGAACGGTCTGGATAGCCACGGCGCTGACGGGCGGCCCGTCCTCGGCGCGGGTTTTTCATCTTGAGGGAAACCGGGAAACGGTGCGCCGCGCCGCGGCCGAAGCTGCACTCCGGGAAGCGCTTGACCGTCTTTTACCGTAATCCATTGACAAAAAAAAGGCGGATGATTATTATTAAAGATGTCTTTTCAAATATGTCAACGCATAACCGGCCGGGAAAAAGAAATAATAAATAATGACAAGCTGCGTGTATTCATGTATGTATCCATATATCTGTAGGTGGTTTTAACAATGGCTATAGTACGAAGAGGTCGAAAACCAAAAGCCGCGGAAAACGGGGAAGCCCGGAGCGAATCCCTGAATTTCGGGCCCGGACCGGAGTTCCGGCCGGAAAATTCAGACGGCGTCCCGCGTGAACGTGAAGAAGAAGGTTCCCTCGAGGAGCCTTCCTGGGAGGGGGATTCCGCCGGCGCCGAAGATCCCGGTGACGAAGGCGAACGGGGAAGGGTTGTGGTCAGGGCAAGGGCCCGGCGCGCGCCCTACCGCGAAAACAGGCGTCACAACGGCGCTTCGGCGGGCCATAACGCCCAGGGCGGCGGCGCGATGCAGGGCCATGCGGGTGTCCCGCAGGCGGCCGCGGGCGGAAACAACGGAAACGGGCAGGAGCCCTCCTTCCCGCCCGCGCAGAATACCCAGGAAGGGGCGGCCCGGTCCGGCGGAACAGTGCCGTCCCTGCCTTCCCATCTTCCTTCCATGCCCGACATTTACGGCCGGCCCGAACCTCGTCTGGATCAGGATAACGGCAAGCCCCGGCTTACGATCAATGAGCTCATAAGGCTCAACATGATGGATCTCCGCGAACTGGCGACTTCCTACAACATTTCCCATGACGACATGGTGTCCCTTAAAAAGCAGGAAATCGTCTTTTCGATTCTCAAGGCCCACACCGAGCGCGGCGGAATCATCTACGCCTACGGTTCCCTGGAAATACTTCCCGACAGTTACGGATTCCTGCGGAGTCCGCAGAATTCCTATCTGCCGGGCCCCGACGACATCTACATAAGCCCCAGCCAGATACGGCTCTTTGCCCTCAAGACCGGGGATACCGTCTACGGCCAGATCCGCAGCCCCAAAGAAGGGGAACGTTTCTTCGCCATGCTGCGGGTGGAAACCGTCAACTACGACGATCCCACCGTCGCCCAGAACCGCATCCCCTTTGATAACCTGACCCCCCTTTATCCCAACGAAAAACTCAATCTTGAAACGGTGACCGAAGGCGTTTCCGAGCGTATCATCAATCTCTTCTGCCCCATCGGCAAGGGCCAGCGGGCGATCATCGTGGCGCCCCCGAGGACGGGCAAGACCATCATGATGCAGAAGATAGCCAACGCCATCACGACGAACCATCCCGAGGTGTACCTTATCGTCCTTTTGATCGACGAACGCCCCGAAGAAGTGACCGACATGGAAAGGACCGTCCGGGCGGAGGTTATTTCCTCGACTTTTGACGAACAGGCCACGAGGCACGTGCAGGTTACCGAGATGGTGCTGGAGAAGGCCAAACGCCTTGTGGAGCACAAGAAAGACGTAGTGATCCTTCTTGATTCGATCACCCGGCTCGCCCGTGCCTATAACCAGACCGTGCCCACTTCCGGCAAGATCCTTTCAGGCGGCGTCGACAGCAACGCGCTGCACAAGCCCAAGCGCTTTTTCGGCGCGGCCCGGAATATTGAGGAAGGGGGAAGCCTTACGATCATTTCCACCGCCCTCATCGAGACCGGCAGCCGCATGGACGAAGTTATTTTTGAGGAATTCAAGGGAACGGGCAACCTTGAAATCAACCTTGACCGGCGCATTTCCGACCGCCGCCTTTTCCCCGCCATCAACATCAAGAAATCCGGGACCCGCAAGGAAGAGCTGCTCCTTACCGAAGAGGAGCTTCAGAAGATTTGGATACTCCGCAAGGTTATCAACCCCATGGACGACATCGAGATCATCGAGCTCCTGGTTGACAGAATGAAGAAAAGCAAGAATAATGAAGCGTTCCTCAGGTCGATGAACACCGGTTCTGCCGGAGCTGACTAGGGGGAAGAACAGGAAGAGAGGATTGATTATATGAAAGAAAAGATTCATCCCCGATATGAAATGACGAAGATCACCTGTGCCTGCGGGAATGTTATAGAAACCCGTTCCACCGTCAGGGATATCAAGGTGGAAATCTGTTCCGCCTGCCACCCCTTCTTTACCGGCAAGCAGAAACTCGTCGACACCGCCGGCCGCATCGAACGCTTCCGCAAGAAGTACAATATTAAAGAGACTCAATGAGAGCGGCCCCATGAGGGAGGGGCTGTTTATCCAACGCATTCAACACAGGGCCGGCGCCGGATCAGGCTGCCGCCGAAAAGAATTTTCCGCAGCGGCAGTCCGTAAAACCGTGGTTTTTCGGCGTAAAGGGGCACAAAAACCCGCAAATGCGGCGGACAGCCGGGCAATCCGGGTCAAACGGTGATCTCCCCATGAAATTCTTCCGGGTAAT
>JAIROE010000098.1 GCA_031257715.1 Treponema sp.
CCAACGAAGATACCTCGGGGCTTGCCCCGAGGTTCTTCATTTTCGTCATAAACATGCTCTCATACATCCTTCACTGTATACCGCATTCCCGTTTTCCCCTGAGCAGAAAGGATCGTCCCAAAAAAAAGGCCCGTACGATTTTTTCATTTTCGTGTACCGCCCTTTCCCCCAGCCTGACAAGTTCTTCCTTGTTGTCAAAATCAAGAGGGCTCGAGGCATCCGACGCGTAGATGGTCAGGGAGGCCTTGGCGCGCTCCTTGACCTGCATCAGGTGAAAGGCGGTTTCAAGGGAACGGTATATGATGTCCGGCACGGTCTTTATGGCGCCCGGAGCAAGGGGTCTGAAACTGACCACGTTCGCCGCGAGTATGTGCCTGAAACCCGCGTCCCGTGCCGTAAAAACAGGAAGATTATGGGCAATGCCGCCGTCGGCGTAACAGTGCTCCCCATCCACGAGGGGCTCGAAAAACGCGGGAAAAGCCATGGAGGCGTGCATGGCTTTGGCAACAGAGCCCGAATCAAAAACAACTTCCTTACCGCTTGCCAGATCCACCGCGTTGCAGCGGAAAGGGATAAGCGTCTCGTCAAACTGTTTTCCGCCGGTAAGCTTCTCAAACAATTCGATGATGCGCTCTCCCGAATTAATGCCCGCCCGTGTCGCCAGATTCCCGATGATATGCCCCGCCCTTAAAAGTTTGCCCGCAGGCCCGTTCATACGGTAAACAAAACTGTCCAGATAATCGTTGATGTTGAATTCTTCCAGAACGAAACGGCGGAGGGCTTCCGGGCTCATGCCGCAGGCGTAAAGCCCGCCCACAATGGCCCCCATGGACGTTCCTGCGATGAAGGAGGGTCCGGGAACATCCATGGCCGCGAGGGCGTTGATGATCCCCACATGGGCAAGGCCCTTGGCCCCGCCCCCCGAAAGGATGAGGGCCCATTTCAAATTTGATCTTATTTTCATAAAAACAGTATAAAATTTTTTCGGATTTTTTTCTTTTTTGTCGTTTCTATTGACAGAAACATTTGTCCGTGATATATTTCTACGCATAAAAACAGTTTCTGTATATAGAAACACAGTAAAACAGGGAGTAAACCATGAAAAACATTGAAAACGCCGTACAGGCGGAATTGCCGGAAACCGGCGTTGAAGGGCCCGCCGAAGGCATGTCCCCGGATTCACAGGCGCCCGGCCGCAAACGGGAGATCGCCGGAAGGAAAAAAAGCGGGCTGGGGATACGCGAAGTGCTCCTCATCGGCATACTGCTCGCCGCCGGCGCCGTGCTGAAATTTTTCGTCGGTTCGGTTATCAACTTCGGGATGAAACCCAATTTCATCATTGCAATGTACTGCCTCATCATCCTCCTCATAAGGCCCCGGCTTGCCGAGGCGGCGATCATAGGCATTCTGGCGGGGGCCATCTGTCAGTTCTTTCCGGGCCAGCCTTACATCAATTTTGCAAGTGAACTTTTGGGCGCCCTGGTGATGTGCCTCCTTTCCCGCATTCCCCTTAATACGGGAAAGGTCCCCGTCAAGACGCTGCTTTGCACCTTCTTCAGCACCCTCGCAAGCGGTTTCAGCTTCACAGGGATCATGTACCTCATCTACTACGCAGGAGCCGACATCGCCCCCACGCCGCTGGCAATCTTCCTCGCCATCATCCTGGGAACCGCTTGCATCAATTCCATCATTGTGCAGATACTGTACCTGCCGCTGCGGCTTGTCCTTAAAAAAGAGGACAGTCTGTGATCAGCATCCGGGATCTGAGCTTCCGTTACCGGGGAAGGGAAACATACGCCCTTTCAAAAATAAATCTGGAAATTCCCGACGGCGAATTTCTGGGGATCATAGGACCGGGCGGCGCGGGAAAATCGACGCTCGTCTGCGCGGTAAACGGCGTGGTCCCCCATCACCACTCCGGTGATTTTTACGGCGAGGTTATTGTCGAAGGCCATGACACCGCGGAGGCGGGGCCTGAAACCATAGCCCGCTGTACGGGAAGCGTTTTTCAGGACATAGACGGACAGATGACCGCCTCCGTCGTGGAAGACGAGATCCTTTTCGGCCTTGAAAATTTCGGCGTTCCCCGTGAGGAAATGGAAGCCCGCATGGAAGAGGCGCTTGGGGCGGTGGGCATAAGGGATCTGCGGGAACGCGGCGTTCATTCACTGAGCGGCGGACAAAAGCAAAAAGTGATCATTGCCGCCGTCATCGCCCTGCGTCCCCGGATCATGCTGCTTGATGAGGCGACAGGTGAGCTTGATCCCGTTTCAAGCAGGGGCATCTTTGAATTCCTGCGCCGCCTTAACGGCGAATACGGGATCACCATCATCGCGGTGGAACAGAAGATCATGCTCCTGTGCGAATTCGTAAAGCGCCTGGCAGTAATGGACGGGGGCCGCGTCATCCTTCAGGGCGGCGTGAAGGAAGTGCTGCAGCATGCGGAGACGCTTGAAGAGGCCGGGGTGAACATTCCCCGCGTGACGACGCTGGCGCGGCGGCTGAAATCCGGCGGCCTTTACGGCGGGGAACTCCCCTGGAATCTTCCCATTGCCTGCCGCATGATGAGGGACATCGTACATGGACATACTGCGCTTTGAAAATGCGGGTTTCGGTTACGGCCGGTCCGAGGCGGTAACGGACATTTCATTCCGCCTTGAGGAAGGGGAATTCGCCGTCCTCCTTGGAGAGAACGGCGCGGGAAAATCGACCCTTTGCCGGCTCTGCGGCGGCCTCCTCAAGCCGTCGTCAGGAAGGGTGATAAACCGGGGCCTTGACACGAGAACGGCGAAGGCCAGCCTCCTTGCCCGGAACACGGGCTTTCTCTTCCAGAACCCCGACCGCCAGATCTGCCGGAACACCGTCCGGGAGGAAATCATGTTCGGCCTTGAATACGCGGTAAAAGACAGCGGTGAACGGGAACACCGCTGTGATGAAATGCTCGCCCTCTTTTCCCTTGACGGCTCCGCCGATCCTTTCAGCATGAGCCGGGGAGAAAGACAGAAGACCGCGCTCGCATCGGTACTGGCCCGGAGGCCTCCCCTTCTTGTCCTGGACGAACCTACCACGGGCCTTGATTACCGTGAATGCGTGACCATCATGGAAGCGGTCTCGGCCCTTCACCGTGAAGGAACGGCGATCTTCATGATAACCCACGATATGGAAATCGCCGCCGATTTTGCCGTGCGCGCCCTTGTGCTAAACCGGGGCCGCCTTGCAGCGGACGGCTCCATACGGACCATCATGAAGGACAGGGCGATCATGGAAGCGGCGTCGCTCCTTCCCGCCCAGATACCGGCTCTTGCCATGGCGCTTGGCCTTGACGATGTTTTTACGCCGGACGAAATGTACGCGGCGGCCTCCTCATGAGCGGACTCCTTGATTATGTTCCCGGCAATTCGATCCTGCATTCCCGGAACCCCCTTGCCAAGCTGGCGCTCTCCCTTGTCTTCTGCTCATCATGTTTTATTTCGGGGAACCACTTTTTTATCGCGGGAGTCATCGCCGTTAATTTTCTCATGTCGGCGGCCGCAGGCGTCCTGGGACGCTCCCTGCGTATAGTGCGCTCGCTCGCAAAATTATGCTGCGTCCTTTTTATCATTCAGGTGTTCTTTGTACGGCAGGGAAACGCATTCTTTTCCCTTCCCTTCAATATCCGCATCACAGACAGGGGCCTCCTCTTTTCACTGCTTTTCGTCATGAGGCTCATCGCCGCCGCCATGCCCCTCACGCTTATGCTTTCGGTAACAAGGATGAGTGACATTGCAAACGTCCTTACCCGTACATTCGGCATACCGTACAAGTACACTTTCGCCCTTACCACGGCGATGCGCTTCATCCCCCTTTTTTCGCAGGAGGCCGCCGGGATTATGGAAGCCCAGACCGCCCGCGGCGTGGAATTTGACACAAAAAATTTTTTCAAAAAAACAGCCCTCCTCCTTCCGCTCTGCGTTCCCCTCCTCATATCGTCGGTGCGCAGAATAGAAGGGCTCGCCATTTCGGCGGAACTGCGGGGCTTCAGTCTGCGCGGCAGAAAAAACGGCTACAAGTGTTACCGCTTCGGCGCGGGCGATGCCGCGGCGATCATCCTTGGTGTCTTCATCATCGCGGGGGCGGTGATGATATAGGGCTAAAAAACGGCGGATTTTTGCAAAAAACACGCCAAATCTGCGAGACTATGGACGGAAACCAATATTACCGCGCGGGTACTCGAAAGCATTTTCTTTGTGCCGCAAACGGGTATCCAGAGGAAGACCCTGCCGAAGGAATACGGGGTGGTCAGCAGTATCCATCAATAGAGTTGTTCGATAACCTCAGTCATCGAACAAATTCCTTATAAAAACAGCAAAATGCGGAGCATTTTGCAAGACTTGCAAGCTAACCGAAGGTTAGCAGACAAACCGAACCCGATAGAGTTCAGTAAACAGGTTGTCGAACA
>JAIROE010000105.1 GCA_031257715.1 Treponema sp.
CTTTACCGCCCACATATAGGGGTGCAGTTTTTCCGGGTCCAGAGCATCCCCGTAGGTTTTGATCTGGGCCCGCTTCATCATATCACACAGTTCCGCCGGAGAAAGCTCAGCTTCGTCCCGGCGATCAAAAAGTTCCTTTTCAAAGTAGTACCGTGACAGTATATCCACAATCACCTGACAGCTGTCTTTAAGGTTTCCTTCGATAAGGGAAAGCTTCTCCTCCGGGTTCCCCTGAATCTCAGGGGAGGACAGGGCCCCCTCAAAGACGATGGTCTCGGCGAAGATACTTGCCGTTTCCGCCAGGGTCATGGGGTAGTTCCCCCGGCTCGGGGGCAGGTCCCTGATAACATCGTGATGGTAGCCGTGACCAAGTTCATGGGCCACGGTAATCACCGAATCGAAGGAATGGGCGAAGTTGCAGAGTATCCGCGATTCTCCGGCCAGGGGAAAGCCGGTACAGTAGGCGCCCCCTACCTTGCCTTCCCGTCCCCCGGCGTCGATCCAGTTTTCGGAGAAAGCCCGGCGGGCAAAATCCCCCATGCGCCGGTCAAAAGAATCAAAACGTTCGCGGATAAACGCGGCGGCCTCTTCCCAGGACCACTTCCTGCTGTTTCCGCCCAGCGGCGCAAAGAGATCGTAGAAGGCGCAGGTCTCAAGCCCCAGAATTTTCGCCTTGACATTGAGGTAGCGCCGGAAGATCGGCAGGGAATTTTCCAGGGCGCCGGTGAGCGCCGCGAGGGTCTTTTCGCCGAGCCGGGACTGGAACGCCGATTTCCGCAGCGCGCCGAAACCGGCGGAGACCGCCGCGCCACCCGCGCCGTCATCACCGGCCCGCCGCCAGCCCCGGCGCGTATCCAGCGTGATGGCCGTTCCTTTGACGCCGTTGAGGGCAGCCGCCAGCGGTATCTCCACCGACTTCCATGCCTCAAGTTCGGCCCGGTACGCCTTTTCCCGCACGGCGCGATCCGGGTCATAGGCCAGGTCCCGCAGGGCGATCACCGTTTTCCGCCCGCCGGCCGCCTCGTCCCACAGCGCGGAAGCCGTGGAAGAAACCGCGCCGTGGAGCCGTTCCCAGGCATCCCCGCCGGATCGGGCCAGATCGTTGGCAAGGTCCTCCAGTTCCTCCTTCATCATGAAACGGGCGTCTTCCAGGGAAGTCGTGATAAAGTAGCGGTAAGGCTCAAGCCGCTCATCGATTTCAAGACATCCAGGGACAAGTTCCCGCTTTTCCAAAAGTCTGGTCTTGAAAAGCACCCGGGCTTTAAGCAGGGGCAGGGCGGCGGCCTCCAAAACGCCGGTTTCCCTGAGCGGACCGGGGTCGCGGGTATCGGTGGTATAGACGGCTTCTGTATAGGCGTGCAGGTTTTCGTAGTAACGCCCCGCGTCGTCGGCCGCCTCAATCAGGGCAAGCAGGGCCGGGGCTGCGCTCTCCGGCTTGTCCGGCAGAGGCGTATCCAGCAGGGAAAGCAGGCGCGCGGTTTTCTCCCTGAGCAGTACAAGGTCCCGGCGGTATTCCGCCGAATCGAAGGAAGGGTAGACTGAGCGGAGGCTCCAGCGGGGCAAAACCGCGCCGGAACAGTTCCCGTTGCCGTCCTCCCGGTCAGAAATCTCGTTTTCCATAAAACTACTCTAGTACATCCCGGCCGCTTTGTGAACCGGCCCCCTCCGGACAGGGCGTTTGCGGGGTTTTTTCAACCGATAGGTAATAGAATTCGCCAATAAATCTTACTAAAATATTAATAAACTCGGC
The DNA here is from genome assembly GCA_031257715.1 of Treponema sp. The sequence goes on from JAIROE010000105.1 coordinate 1,751, forward strand.
AGAAACCCTTGATTTTTCTCCCGGTTTTTAGTACCTTATAAATGGAACTGATGATACGGTTATTTAGAAATGTTTTGCATCCTGCTGGACACCATCTAAATTTTGCAGAACATCATTGTTGAACAACAATCGTATTATCAGTGTGCCTCCCGGGTTTCCTCACCTCCTTTTCCCGGGAGGCCTTTTTTTTATTGGAAACGCGGGTGTAATACCCATGCACGTTTACTTTACAAATAACAGTAACCGCGAAGTCAAATCGAACCTCTGGTTCGCAGTCGAAAAAGGACACTATGGATGAAGACCCTCACTGCCGCGTCCACCGATCTCCCCCGGTTCCTCAAGGAAAAATTCGGTTTCTACGACAGTGCCGGGCAGGAAAGAATTAAAGACGCGGTCACATGGATACAGTCATACTACAACCCCGGCACGGGGATGCCGGCCCAATCCCTTGAAACAGCGGCCATACTCGCCGATCTCCGCCTTGACGCGGACGCGGTAATAGCCGCCATACTCCACGAAGCGCGCGAACACGCGCCGCCGAACGCGCCCGCGCTGGAACAGGCCCCTTCACCGGAAAATCCCCTTCCGGCAGGCGCCGTCGGCCGCGCGAAAAATCCCGCGCATGCCCCCGAAAACCCGGCGGCCGGCGTATCAAAGCCCCATACAGGCACGGCGAAGACGGCGGCAAACACGGCGGGAGACGCCGTTTTCCGGGAGGCCGTCAGGGATCGCTTCGGTGACGGCGTCGCTTTTCTGGTTGACGGGGCCGCCCGTATCGCCGGTATTTCGGCTACCAACAAAACCATCCAGGAAGCGGAAAATGTCCGCAAGATGCTCTTCGCCATGACAAGCGACATACGGGTTATCTTTATCAAGCTGGCCAACAGACTTACTGTTATGCGCGGATTCGAAAGCCGGAACGAAGACGGCGTTTCCGCATCCCTGCGCAAGGATACGGCCCAGGAATGCCTTGACATTTACGCTCCCCTTGCGGACCGGCTCGGCATTTCCTGGATGAAGGATGAACTGGAAGACCTTGCCCTCAAGAATCTCAACCGGGAAGTCTTTTCCCGGATAAAGGAAATCGTATCACTAAAAAAGGAAGAACGGCAAAAGTACCTTGACACGGTCAGGGACATCATCATAAAAGAAGCTGCGGACGCGGGCATCGCCATTGAAGTTGACAGCCGCGCAAAACATTTCTATTCGATTTATCAAAAGATGAGGAAACGTGGCAGAAGCCCCGAAGAACTCTACGATCTTTTCGGCATACGCGTACTCTGCGACAGCATTGAAAACTGCTATACCCTGCTCGGCATGGTACACCGCCTCTGGAAGCCCCTGGACGGGCGCTTCAAGGATTACATCGCCATGCCCAAATCCAACGGCTATCAGAGTCTGCACACCACAGTCTTTGTGTCCGGCACCGCGCCCGCAGCGCCCGTTCCCGGCCAGCGCTTCCCCTGGTCCCCGCTGGCCGGAAAATACGGAGACGGCCAGCCGCTCGAAATTCAGATCAGGACGCGGGAAATGCACCGCGTCGCCGAACACGGCATCGCCAGCCACTGGCTCTACAAGAAAGGGTCCTCCAGTGAGATCGTCCGGCCCGGCGACCTCCCCCTCATCAACCGCCTCAAAGACTGGAAGCTTGCCGAAACCGATATTTCGGACGGCCAAAGTTCCGCCTCTTTTCTTGACGACATTAAAAAAGAACTGCTTAAAGATTCGATCTTTGTCTTTACCCCCCAGGGCAAGGTAATAGAACTACCGGCAGGCGCCACTCCCATTGACTTTGCCTACGCCATTCACACGGCCATAGGGAATCACTGTTCCGGCGCAAAGGCCAACGGTTCCATCGTCCCCCTGGGCAGCGAACTGCGGAACACCCACGTAGTAGAAATACTCACCGCCACCAGCGCCCATCCCCACATCAACTGGCTGCGCATGGCAAAAACGGCAAAAGCGCGCAGTAAGATACGTTCCTGGCTGCAGCAAAACGACAGCACCCTGATCATCGAAAAAAACGTAGTCGCGAGGAAGAAGGACGCCCATCCCCCTCCGCGGACAAACGCCCCGCCGCCGCCGCCGGCCCTGACACCGTTCCAGCAGGTTATTCAGAACGGCATTCCGGATTCCGGCGCGCTCCAGGTACGGCTTGAATCGGACCAGGGGCCGGCCGGCAAAAACATGATGATACGTTTTGCCCGCTGCTGCCACCCCATGCTGGGCGATCCCATCACCGGCTATGTTTCCCGCGGACGGGGGATAATTGTCCACCGGAAGAACTGCCCCAATCTGGCAAACATCCCCGATTATGAGGAGCGGAAGATCGAAACCGAATGGGAAAAATCCCCGGATACACTCGTAAAGCGGTTCAGGGTAGAAGCCCGCCTGCAGGCCGATCTTTTCCCGGAAATTGAAGGGGCCGTCCGTAAGTACCAGGGCCACCTGATCGAGGGCCGGCTTGAGGAAAGTTCCCCAAACCGTATCACGGGCTTTTTCACCATGCGCTTCGAATCCTCAGGCGATCTTAACAAAGTGCTTAAAAGCATCAGGAGCGTACCGGGAGTTTTAAACATTTACCCCGTCACCTGAACCGCGGTCCTGATTCGCCATTCCTTTATGTTGCGCTTCTCGTAATCAAAACTCACGCCTACTTTGAATAAGCGCTTCCCGCCGCCCCGCCACGGCAACAGATACTCCCTGCTGTCAATCTGCTCAAGCGCCTCCTCCGCGCTCCC
>JAIROE010000141.1 GCA_031257715.1 Treponema sp.
TCTTCATGGCGTATTCACGGCTCATGGCGGCCGCCATTTCTTCCGTGTCCATGTTGGCGGCGGTAAGTATCGCGTCCGAAACCGGTATCGTTACGGTCTGCATACTCTCTACTCCTCCATGATACAGATATTCTCCGGACAAGCCCCGGCTTTTTTGCATTAAAACCCCATCTCCTATACTATACTGTAAAAGCTGTGGATTCGGGAAGGGAGATTCTCTGATTTACCGGATAGTTTATCATAGGCCAAGCAAAATAACGTATACTAAAGTATACATAATCCGTAGGCCCCTGGTTCAAGTCCGGGAAGGCCCAACTTAATTCCTTAACTATTGAGGAATGTTGAGGCCGTTTCAAAACCCAGTTGGTTTTAAAACAGCTTCAATGCAAGAAATTAGCGGCCCCTTGCGTACCCGCCTTAGATCCCCTATAGTTTTAGCATACCATGTTCAACGATTGTATTATCATGGCGGGGGGATTCGGCACCCGGTTATGGCCGGCAAGTAATTCCCGGAAACCGAAACAGTTTTTATCTATCGCTCAGGATGAAACGGGGGGGACGAGTTTTTTCTCCGCCGCGGTGGAACGGGCCCTTTCGGTCATTGATAAAACTGACGGCAGGGTTATCATCATAGCCGGAAAAAGCCATGTACCCCATATCGTTGAGGCCTGTGCCGCTTTTACTCCGGAGGAACGGACCCATCTGGTTCTTATTCCCGAACCGGCGGCGAAAAATACCGCCCCCGCTATAGCCTGCGCCGTATTGTACGCCGATTGGGTCTCCGGGGTGGAGCGGAACACCCTGGTTCTCACCAGCGATCATATTATCCAGCCTCTGGAAACCTTCAGAATCGACGCCGCCGCGGCCGCAGCCTTTGCCCAGCAGGATAAACTGGTGGTTTTTGGAATTCCTCCGGCCAAACCTGAAACCGGGTATGGGTATATAGAAATGGCAAAACAACTGACCATGCCCCAGGTCAGGGAAAACACTGCCGGCGTACGCCGTTTATCCGAGCCGGAGGCATATGCCGTGGCTTCCTTCCGGGAAAAACCGGACCGCAAGACGGCGGAAGCATACGCCGCTTCCGGGCGTTTTTTCTGGAATTCCGGAATGTTCGCCTTTTCTTCAAAATTTTTGCTTGAGGAATTCGACCGCCACGCCCCGGAGGTGATCCGGCCTTTTAAGAAACTCCGGGCTCCGGACGAACAATGCTACGGCGTACAAAGGGGCCTGCGGATTTTGGAGGAATGGCCGGAGTTAAAAGACATATACGCCGGGGTAAAAAACATCTCTTTTGATTATGCCATCGCTGAAAAATGCTCCCAAACGGTCATGGTAAAAGCCGGTTTTGACTGGATCGACGTGGGCAACTGGGATGAATACGCCCGGCTCCTGGGGAACACCGGTTCGGAAGTATACCAATCGGGCTGCGAATCCTGCTTTGTGGATTCCGATATTCCCACCGCCCTGGCGGGGGTAAAAGACCTCATCGTGGTGGTTCGTTCAGGCAAAGCCGGCGGCCCCCCCGTGGTCCTGATCGCCAAAAAAGGCGAGACCCAGCGGATCCGGGACATTGTGGACCAGATCAAAACCGCGGGGAGAACGGAACTGTTGTAAATCCCGGCCTCTTTTTCAGGGGAACTATATTGTTGAGCTTATTCCAAAATTCGGTTAGTTTTGAAACAGGCTTTATTTTGATATATCTGAGCCAATTTCAAAACGTGAGATTTTGAACCGGCATGAATAATGTTAAGTGAGGATTTACATGGTTATTTTGACATTGAATTGCGGATCGTCCTCGGCGAAATACCAAGTCTACGACTGGGACGCCAAGGATGTGCTGGCGGTGGGGATCGTGGAACGGGTCACCCTGGGGAAATCGTTTATCAGCCATAAGGCAAAGGGTAAGGATGAATATACCCTGGAACACGACTGCCCCACCCATACCGATGCGGTGAACCTTATCATCAAAACTCTGACCGATAAGGAACATGGGGTTATCAGCGACATGGGCCTTATCAAGGCCGTCGGCCACCGGGTAGTCCATGGCGGGGATAAATTCACCAAAAGCGTCATTATGGATGAGGCGGCGCGGGCCGCTTTTGACGGGGTGAAGGATCTGGGGCCCCTTCACAATCCCGCGAACCTTATGGGAATTGACGCGGCCCAAAAGATACTGCCGGGCGTGCCCCATTGCGCGGTGATGGATACCGCCTGGCATCAGACCATGCCGCCGGAATCTTTTCTCTATGCCGTGCCCTATGAATGGTACGAAAAATACTCCGTCCGCCGTTACGGGTTCCACGGGACATCCTTTCTTTATACCGCGAAGCGGGCGGCGGTGCTTTTGGGGAAAGATCCCTTCAAAACAAACCTCATCATCTGCCATTTGGGAAACGGTTCTTCGGTAAACGCCGTAAAAGAGGGCTGCTCCTTTGACACCTCAATGGGAATTACCCCCCTGGAAGGCCTGATCATGGGAACCCGTTCGGGAGATGCGGATCCGGCTATGCCTTTCTATGTGATGCGGAAAGCCGGGATGGACGCCGCTGAAATGGAAAATATCCTGAATAAAAAATCCGGCCTCCTGGGCATTACGGGCCAATATGCGGATCGCCGGGACATTCAGACGGCGGCCCTCAAAGGGGATGCCCGGGCAAAACTGGCCCAGGACATGGAAGCGTACCGGGTAAAAAAATACATAGGGGCCTACCA
>JAIROE010000194.1 GCA_031257715.1 Treponema sp.
GCGTTGCATTATTTGAGATGCGGGGTATTAAACCAGACTCCCGAATAAACATAACGGACATCGGCGATTACGCCTTCCGGAACTATACCGCCCTTACCTGGGTGAGTCTTCCCACGGCAACGACCATCGGCAATGGCGGCTGGACCGGCGGCGCCTTTCATTTCCTCGGCTCGAACTATGTCGGCAGATACATCAGCCTGACGATAGAGGAATACACGCCGTAAGACGCAGGCCGCCCGCCGCAGCCGGGCAGGGAATGTTACGGCGAAAACGGGCGGTCCGCGGCTAAACGCAAACGCTTGACCGGATGGATCGCCCGGTTTGCGGATGCTTCCCCCGGACTTCGGGGTGAGCGCCCCAATCTGGAACAGGGAACAAACGGCAGCGCGTTGCGTTACCGTCCATTATAACGGCGGCGGCGATTCCACCGCCTTGCGCAAGGAGGAAACAATGCCTGATTGGATGGTGGGGGTCCATACCCCGAGGTTCTTCATTTTTGTACCTCGCGGCGATGCCGCTTTCGACCTCTTTTTCAAGATCATCTGCCAGTAAGTCGATGCGCAGTGTACGTCCACGCCGCCGCGGTGGGCCCATATCCCGGTGTCCGCGCCGCATGGACGGCCCTGAACGCCTGATACGCCGCATGGTATTCGGCCTGCGCCATCACCTTTCAGCCCTGTACCAAACCGGAACGGGACAAAAAAACCCGCCTCCACAAGGTCTCGGAAGACGCTACGGAAATTCATCAACATCTACCTTCGCCTCCACCCGGACCTTACCGACGAAGACAAAAACAACATGGGCATGCACATCCCCGACGACACCCGCATACCCATCGTTGTGCCAAAGGGCGGGCCGCTCTACCTCATTGTCCGGCTTGGCCCCCGGATGCTGGGGATTATCTACCAGAACGGCACGGGCCGCAAAGGTTCCAAACCCCCCGGCTGGCCGCGCCGCGCACATCCACTACGGCGTCTTCGGCGAGTCCCCACGAACCAGGAGGACCTTCCCGCCTCCGTCTGGCCACCCTCTGCCCCCACATCAGCGCCTTCCGCGAAACCGGCTGCGGCAAGCGGGCGTACTTCGTCCTGCAATGGGAGATAGAACGGGAAGGCGGCGTAAGCCCCTGGAGCGATATTTTGAGCGAGATTATCCCCTTAAGGAAGGAAGAGGAATCACGAACGAGAGAACGGCACGAACCGCGCCGTGCAATCCGGGTACGCCGGATTGCACTGTTATGGCGATTGCGAAAAAAAACCGTATGTGGCATACTAAAAAGTGATGGCTGAAACAAAAGATTATATCCAAAGCCTTACCGCAGCCTTGGCGGCCAGGGCGGGGTGGCTGGAAGAGTCGGAACTGGTCAAATTAAAGGAAGATCTTCGGGACTATCAGTCTTCTTTTTCGTCATTGTACACCATTTACCTTAAAAAGGGCCTCATAAACGAGGATCCCTACAAGCAGGAAACCAAGATCGGAGAGCTCCAGGCGCCTGATTCCGGCGATTTTTCCGAGGCCGAACGCCTGGATCAGCTGAGCATGAGGCTTTCCAATTACGATACCCAGCTTGATTTTCTGGTCAATTTCTACCAGTTCAGCGTTGAATTTCTTAACCTTGACCGCATCAAGCGCATACTCGCCCTTGTCCGTTATGTGGACTGGGTCCAGCTCAGCCCGGATTCCCAATCCCCCGTCACCAGGGCCGTTGCGGAGCTCACTTCCCAGGCGAAAGTCGGCATCGATCAGATTGCCCTGCGCATCATAGGCGAATCGTTGACCAAACTTTCCAAATCCACAGAGGCCGTGTTGGGCTGCCTCAAGGAACTGACCGCCTACAACCGGGAAGCCTTCAAGCTGAAACTGCGGACGACGGTAACCGGAAACATGGGGCCGCAGGAAGCCCAGACGGCCGTCATCAAAAAGAAATACGCGGCCGCCGCGCCCGGCAGTCCCTTCTACCCGGATCTTGCCGAAGAACTCATCAGGGAAGATTATTCGAAAGACGGGCCGGCCATGAGGGAAAAGATCCTCAAATCACTCAAAATTCCCGAAAGGGAAACAAAGGCCGCGGTAAAAAAGGTTTCCTACAAAGACATCCTCCTGGAAGGAGCGGCGGTTATCGGTTCCGTGTCGGCTGTCCTTTCCGAATGCGGCGCGAAGCTTGACGAAAACGAGATCCTTCTTGCCAGCCGAAAAAGGGGGTTTTGGGAAAAGATCAGGCATCTCATGCAGCAGATAATGAGCAAGGTGCCTGAGGAAGTTGTTTACGATTTGGAATTCATGGATCCTACGAGGGGAACGCCGGTGAAGGAAAAGCTCAATTACCGCCGGTTCCGCGGCGACATGGAAAAAAGAATCCACATCCTCGCCGGTCTTGCCGCCCGCGGCGCCGCCTATTCCCGGCTCGCGGCCATGGAGGAAGAGCAGATCATCGCCTGGATTGAAAAAAACATCCGGGACATGCAGAACGTGCACAAGACCCTTGTGGCGCTGGATGAATACTTCAAGTCCGAGGCCGGCCATGAGGAACGGGGCCGGATAAAGGGAATCAAGCCTGAGCTTTCCACAATAAAAAACGCCATTCTCAGGGCGAATCAGTTGCGTCATGAATACAGCGCCCGGAAGGAAGAAGAAGAACAGATGAGGCGGCTGGGGATCAATGCCGATATACAGCAGGGTGCGCTATAAAGGAAGAAACACCATGAAAAAGAAAACGCCGCGGAACCGGGTGCAGTATCTTTCCGGTCTTGTCCTCTTCTGCGTCTTTGCTCTCTTTTCGTGCAGGACACCCGGAGGCAGGCAGCAGGATACGGCGGATACGCCCGCGGTTCCGGATGCCCGTGAAACTCCCCATGAAAGCCCCCGAGAAAGTCCCGCCCCGGCCGAAGACGCCCCACCGGTACAGCCCGGGCCCGAGGACTTTGCCGAAACCCGGCCGCCCGTTACGGTACGGGATGAACTTGTCGTTACCTTCTCAAAAACGGAGTTGGAGTTTGATTTCCGTAAATCCTACATGGCTGCCGAGGCGCAGCTTTTCACCGCCCTGTACGAGGGCCTTTTTTCCTATCATCCCATGACCATGGAACCGGTACGGGGAGCCGCGGAAAGCTGGGAACTTTCGGACGATAAAAAACAGTGGACCTGTACCATACGGGAGAACGCCCGCTACTGGACGGGGGACACGGTGAAGGCGGAAGATTTTCGCACCGCGTGGATCTCTCTCCTTGATCCGGCGCGGGAATCCCCTTATTCAAGCCTCTTTGACATCATTGCGGGCGCCAGGGAGTATCGCACGGGAACGATCTCCGATCCTTCCCTGGTCGGCG
>JAIROE010000248.1 GCA_031257715.1 Treponema sp.
TCTTCCGATCTGAGGAGATTTACCATGAAAACGACACTGACGGACCTTAAAGCCCGGCGGAGTATCCGCGCGTATAAGCCGGAGCAGATTACGGATGAGGAACTGGACGCCATTCTGGAAGCGGGAACCTGCGCGCCAAGCGGCATGGGGGCCCAGTCGGCGGTGATGGTGGTGGCGCAGGAGAGATCCCTCGTTTCAAAACTTGAGAAACTCAACGCCGAGGCGCTGAAAGATCCCGGCGCAAAAACCTTTTACGGCGCCCCCACGGTGGTGAACGTACTGGTTGACAAGACCCAGGCAACTCCCGCCGAGGACGGTGTTCTGGTCATGGGAAACCTCATGAATGCCGCCGCGGCTCTGGGGATAGGTTCCTGCTGGATCAACCGGGCCAGGGAAGTTTTTGAAAGCGCCGAAGGCAGAGCCCTGCTCGGGGAATGGGGGCTTGATGAAAAAAAATACACCGGGATTGCTCACTGCATCCTGGGTTATCCTGCCGAGCGGCCCGAGGCGAAGCCCCGGAAGGCGGGGTATATCATCAAGATAAAAAAGGGATAGATAATAGTTGAACTTGTTCCAAAACCCGGCTGGTTTTGAAACAGGCGTAATGAGCCTCCGCGGAGCAGAGCTCCGGGGTATTAAACCAGACTTTCGAATAACGGAGCCTGTCCATATATGGAGATACATTGTGGACAGGGCATGTATGCCGTAATTTCCTTAAAAACCGCACAATGTTCTCATGGGTTCTTTCCGTACGCGGATTTTTGAGAAACACACGCGGCCGGCGCCGCAAAGCGCCCTTATGAAGTGTATAAATGCCATTGCCGGTTTTGTTATCATCCTTGCCGTCGTTTCGGCTGTACTGCCGCGGGAACTTTCGATAGTTTTTCGAATTTTTGTTGATTTGAACGTAATTGTTTTTGCAAAAAAAAGTTTTCGAATGAAATGATTTTTCTTGACTATTTTAGTAATTTTTGTATCTTAAAGACAAGGGACGGCTTTAAAGCCCTTCCAACCGGTGGCTGCCAATCAAAGAAAGAGAGGAAAGAACCATGACGAACAGACACACGAAGATTTTAGAAGCACTGACCCGGAGCCAGAAAATGGAAGTAACCACGCTGGCGGAGATACTGGAAGTTTCGCAGGTAACGGTACGGAAAGATTTGGATCAGCTTGAGGAACGTGGACTCATACGCCGGGAACACGGATACGCCTGCCTTGACGGCACCGACGATATCGGCAAACGAATGGCTTTTCACTACGACATAAAGAAGCGGATAGCCCGCGCTGCCGTAGCAATGGTGGAAGATGGCGAGACGGTCATGATTGAGTCCGGCTCGTGCTGCGCCCTGCTCGCGGAAGAACTGGCGGACAAGAAGAAGGATGTTACCATCGTAACCAATTCTGTCTTCATCGCAAACCACGTGCGTTTCGCTTCCAACGTAAAGGTGATCCTCCTGGGCGGCTATTATCAGGGGGAATCGCAGGTGCTGGTGGGTCCCATGACCCGTAAATCAGCCGAAATCTTCTTTTCGGACAAATTCTTCATCGGCGCCGACGGTTTTATGGGAAACTTCGGCTTTACCGGCAACAACCACCAGCGTACCCAGACTGTTCAGGACCTGGTAGAACAGTCCCGTCAGATCATCGTGTTGACCGAATCGGAGAAATTTCTGCACAGGGGAGTCGTGGGGCTCGTGAGATCCGAAGAAGTCAACACGGTGTACACCGATGAGGGTATCCCCTGGGAAATTGAAACACTTCTCCGGGAAAAGAACGTCAATGTCCACAAGGTCTCCGAATTTGGTGAATGAACTGTTCCCCCGGCGGAAGGGCGCCCCAAAAGGCGTTCTTTCCGTTGCGGGGTCCTGAAAAAGGCGCGTGGCCGTTTCCAAACCAGCCGGTTTTGGAGATGGCTGTGTTTTTTTTAAAAATATTTGTTTTTTTGCGTTCCGGTACTTGATCTTTTTTTTTCTTTCTGGTACGTTTGAATCTCTTTTTAGAGCATGTTAGATGAGGAGTTTTTTACGCATGCCGACAATTAATCAGCTGGTTCGTTTCGGACGGCAGCAGGTCAGTTCCAAGACGAAGTCTCCGGCACTTCAGTCTTGTCCCCAGAAACGGGGGGTTTGTACGCGGGTTATGACCGTAACCCCCAAAAAGCCCAATTCGGCCCTGCGTAAGGTGGCGCGTGTGCGGCTTTCCCATGGAACTGAAGTAACCGCCTACATTCCCGGCATAGGTCACAACCTTCAGGAACATTCGGTGGTACTGGTTCGCGGCGGCCGGGTCAAGGATCTCCCCGGGGTCCGTTATCATATTATCCGGGGCGCCAAGGATACCCTGGGCGTGGAAGACCGCAAGCGGAGCCGTTCCAAGTACGGCGCCAAGCGGCCGAAGGCGTAGGCGTTCAGGTTTGGTATGGGACGGAAAAAGAAGAGTATAGACAGGGGTATAGCCCCGGATCCCATGTACAACAGCGTGGTGGTTTCCAAATTTGTCAACCGTATGATGTGGGAAGGCAAGCGGTCTACAGGGCTGCGTATTGTTCACCGGGCATTGGGAATACTGCATGAAAAAGCCGACAAGGAGCCGCTGGAGGTATTTCTCAAGGCTATTGACAATGTCAAGCCGGTTATCGAGGTAAAATCCCGGCGTGTCGGTGGCGCAACGTATCAGGTGCCGGTGGAAATTAGGGAATCCCGGCGGGAAGCATTGGGAATGCGGTGGATTATCACCGCTGCCAGGGCGCGTTCCGGTCACGGTATGGAAGAACGGCTTGCATCGGAACTGCTGGATGCGTATAATAATACGGGAACTGCTTTCAAAAAGAAAGAAGATACCCATAAAATGGCGGAGGCCAACAAGGCGTTTGCCCATTACAGGTGGTAGAACAAAAATTTCAGGATTTTTGTTTGAAATATTGTTTGGGAATGTAGATTTGTAAAAACCTGACGGTTTTTGGCACGGGTTTTTGAAATGTGACCCCGGCGGCACGGCCGTTGCGGGATGCGGCCTCGAACGGCAGTGAGGGGCCGGGTTCGCGTTATGGAATGCGGGTGTTGGTACGGATTCCGGTGCGGGTCTTCTGTTTCCAAACCGATCATCGAACGGCTTGAAGGCCGTTATGCGTTTGCTGAGATGAGACAGGTGGAACGGGACAGTGGCTGAAAATTTCTGATTTTCAGGCTGAAGTTCCTCTCGGGGAATTTCAGGGATTGAAAGAGTTGTAACGGCAATTCTTCATAATCTTCTGTTGTTCGTTTCTTTATCTCTCTTAAATCAATTAACGCTGATGTTTCGCGGAAATGTTATTTCCGCGTTTTATACTATTTTGAATGCAATTTGTAAGTGCCCATGTAAGGAGGACACAGAATGGCAAAAGATAAGTTCAATAGGACAAAGGTTCACATGAACGTTGGAACCATAGGCCACGTTGACCATGGAAAAACCACTCTTTCCGCCGCCATTACTATGTACTGCGCCAAGAAATATGGCGACAAGGTGATGAAGTACGACGAAATCGATAATGCGCCGGAAGAGAAAGCCCGCGGTATTACCATTAATACCCGGCATCTGGAGTATCAGTCGGACAAGCGGCATTACGCCCACATCGACTGTCCCGGACACGCCGACTACATCAAGAACATGATCACCGGCGCCGCGCAGATGGACGGGGCCATTCTGGTTGTTTCCGCCCCGGATTCGGTCATGCCCCAGACCCGTGAACACATCATTCTGGCCCGTCAGGTCGGCGTTCCCAATATGATAGTGTACCTCAACAAGATCGATCTTGTCGATGATCCCGAACTCCTGGAACTGGTCGAAGAGGAAGTCAAGGACGTTCTTACCAACAACGGTTTTCCCGGCGACAAGATCCCCATCATCAAGGGTTCGGCCTTTAAGGCCATGACCGAGCCGGACGACCCCGAGGCGGTCAAGTCCGTCGAGGAACTGCTTGTCGCCATGGACAGTTACTTCCCCGATCCGGTCCGCGATTCCGACAAGCCCTTCCTTATGCCGATTGAGGACGTGTTTACCATTTCCGGCCGCGGCACTGTCGTCACCGGCAAGGTGGAGCGGGGTATTCTCAAGCTTAACGAAGAAGTCGAAATCGTTGGTATCAAGCCCACGAAGAAGACCGTCGTTACCGGCATTGAAATGTTCAACAAGCTCCTTGATGAAGCCCAGGCGGGCGACAATGTCGGTACGTTGCTGCGCGGCATTGAAAAGAAGGACGTGGAGAGGGGCCAGGTACTTTCCAAACCCGGTTCCATTACCCCCCACAGCAAATTCAAGGGCCAGATCTACTGCCTCTCCCAGGAGGAAGGCGGACGGAAGACTCCCTTCTTTACCGGTTACCGGCCCCAGTTCTATTTCAGGACTACGGACATTACCGGCACGGTAACGCTCCCCGAGGGCAAAGAAATGATAATGCCCGGGGATAACGCCGAAATTTTTGGCGAGCTTATCCACCCCATCGCCATGGAAAAGGGGCTTCGTTTTGCTATCCGCGAAGGCGGCAAGACTGTCGCGTCCGGACAGGTAGTGGATATCATAGAATAACTTCCCTTCTGTGGAGGAATGATGGCTAAGGATCGAATTCGCGTAAGGCTGCGCGGTTTCGTTGTTGAGTTGATCGATCAGAGTGCGAAGTCTATCGTTCAAACGGTTCAGAAGGCGGGGGAAAAGGTCACAGGGCCTA
>JAIROE010000269.1 GCA_031257715.1 Treponema sp.
CGCCGGTTCCCATTTTGGGATCATGACCTTCGACACGTACAATGATCCCGAAAAGAGAAAATTTATTCTGGATGAGGCGGTCAGGGGATGGCAGGAACTCAGTTTCTACGCGAAAGATCTGGGCTACGAATGCCTTCTCTTTGAACCCATGAGCGTCCCCAGGGAAATGGCGAATACCATTGAGGAAACGCGGGAACTTCTGGACGCGGTTAACGCCCGGTGCGGGGCGCCGCTCAGGGTGTGCCTTGACGTGGGCCACGCCCCCCATCCTTCGCAGCGCGATCCCTATCCATGGCTGGAATCGCTGGCGGCCCTGTCGCCGGTGATTCACCTTCAGCAGACGGTACTGCATAAATCGAATCACGCACCCTTTACCGCCGAAGCAAACAGGACCGGCATTATCACGCGGGAAAAGGTGATGGACGCGGTGAAGAAGTCAGGATGTACCGATGCGCTTTTCGCCTTCGAGATAAGTCACAGGGAACATTGGGACACGGATTTCCGTATTATCGAAGACTTAAAGGAAAGCGCCGCGTATTTCCGTCCGGTGATTCCCGAATAGGCGGCCGCCGGTGAAAAAATCAATGATGGCCTGTAATCTCCACGGCATAGGCGATCTTCGCTATGAGAAAGTCCCTGTCCCTGACATTGCGGACGATGAAGTGCTTCTGGAGGTAAAGGCCGCCGGTATCTGCGGTTCCGATATCCCCCGTGTTTTTGAGAAAGGGACTTACCATTTCCCCACCATTCCCGGCCATGAATTCGCCGGGGTAATTGCCGCCGTCAACAGGGGCGACGAGGCGCTTATGGGCAAACGGGCCGCGGTCTTTCCCCTCATTCCATGCGGAAAATGCGAAGCGTGCCAAATCGGGGAGTATCCCCAATGCAGTGATTACGACTACTATGGCTCCCGCCGTGATGGGGGCTTTGCGGAATATGCTGCGGTAAAAAAATGGAACCTTGTATTTGTTCCCGATTCGATTCCCCTTGAACACGCCGCCATGTGTGAACCCTGCGCCGTGGCCATTCACGCCCTTTCCCGCGTGGGGGTTTCGCTGGGAGATACGGTGGTGATATTCGGCGCGGGCACTATCGGCCTTTTGGCGGCCCAGATCGCCCGGGGCTGGGGCGCCGGAGAGGTGATCCTCGCCGATGTAGACGCAGAGAAGCTGGCCTTTGCCGGAAAACTCGGGTTTTCCCGTACGGTGAATACCCTGGATACGGATCCCTCCGAATATATACGGAGCATAAACAGCGGACGGGGTGCGGATATAGCTCTTGAAGCTGCCGGGGTTTCCCCTGCGGTTGAAGGATGCCTCGAATCGGTCAAGACCGCAGGCAAGGTTGTGCTTATGGGGAACCCGGCAAAAGACATGAATATTTCCCAAAAGGCCTACTGGGAAATTTTGCGTAAACAGCTTCTGTTGAAAGGAACATGGAATTCCGGTTATAATGACGCCCACAATGACTGGCGGCTTGCCCTTCGGTGTATGGAGCGGGGGATATTCGATCTTTCAGGGATGATAAGCCGCACGTTCGGTCTTGCCGAATGCGGCAGGGCTTTTGAGATGGCCCGCCTGCGGAAAGAATTTTATGTCAAATTAATGTTTGGGAACTGAGCCTGTTCCAAAACCCGGCAGGTTTTGAAACAGGCTTCTACAATTCCCGTTTATAAAATGGAGGAAGCGGAACATGAAGGCGGCGGTTTACCTTGGAAAAGACCGGATGGAAATACGGGAAGTTCCCGTTCCGGAAGCGGATCAGGACAGTATTCTTGTAAAGGTGCGTTCCTGCGCCGTCTGCGGCTCCGACATACGGATCTTTCACCACGGCAATTCGCGGGTGCATCCGCCCCAGATCCTGGGGCACGAAGCATCGGGCGAAGTCGCGGCGGCGGGCGCCAATGTCAGGCGCTTCAAAGAGGGTGACCGCGTTGCCATAGGCGCCGATGTTCCGTGCGGGGAATGCAGTTTCTGCGAGGCGGGGATAGGCAATAACTGCCAGATCAACTATGCCATGGGCTACCAGTTCGCGGGCAGCTTTGCCGAATACGTCCTGCTTAACAGGACGGTCGTCAATTACGGTCCCGTCCATACGATACCGGCAAACCTTGATTTTGACGAAGCGGCCCTGGCGGAACCCCTCGCCTGCGTACTTAACGCGGTGGAACTGACCGGCATAAAACTGGGGGACACGGTGGTTATCATAGGGGCCGGTCCCATAGGCTGCATGATCATTCCCGTCGCCTATATGTCCGGGGCGGCAAAGGTGATCGTGGTGCAGCGTTCACGGCCCCGTATGGAAGCGGCGCGGCGCTTCAACGCCGGCGCATATATTTGTTCCTCGGAAGAGGACCCGGTAAGCCGTGTTTTGGAAGAGACGGGCGGCCTTGGGGCGGATGTAATCTTCACCGCCAACCCTTCGCCGCA
Organism: Treponema sp.; assembly: GCA_031257715.1. Next base: position 2,430 of record JAIROE010000269.1, read on the forward strand.
GTCCCACGCCGAGGCCCTGAAAATGGCCAAAAACCGGGGCAGGATCAACCTGTTCGGCGGGCTCCCCGCAGGCAGCACCGTAACCATGGACACCAACATCATCCACTACAAGGAATTGTGCGTCATGGGAGCCCACGGCTCCCTGCCCCGGCACCACAGGCAGGCGCTGGACCTGATCGCCGCCGGGAAGCCGGACATCAAGCCCTATATATCGCACCGTTTTCCCCTGGAAAAGATACACGAGGCCTTCGCCGCCGCCGAAGGCCACATGGGAATGCGGGTTGTGGTAAAACCCTGATGGCTGCGTTGTACGGTTCATTCACGGATTACGCCTGTTTACCGTATGTTCCCGTTAAACAGTTTGATATGATCCGCCAGATTACCCGGCCTGAACAGAAGCGACGATCCGGCTACAAAGATGTTCGCGCCGGCATCCCGCATTAAAAGGGCGTTTTCAAGACTGACATTGCCGTCCACTTCTATTTCCACATGCGGAAAGCCCCCCTCGTCCAGTATGGCCCGAAGCCGCCTGATCTTGTCCAGCGTTTGGGGAACGAGCTTCTGACCCGCATAGCCGGGGTTCACCGTCATGATCAGCGCCGCATCGATGTCGGGAAGCACATCTTCCAGCGCAGAAAGGGGGCTTGCGGGATTCAGCGCCGCCATGGGTTTTGCCCCAAGATCGCGTATTTTTGTCAGAACCCTCTGCAAATGCCGGGTGCTTTCAACATGTACCGAAACATAGTCGCCGGGCCGGGGATCAAACCACGGTATTTTTTCCCCCGGTTCTTCAATCATGAGGTGTATGTCCAGGGGAATATGGGTATTTTCCCGTATCTGGCGTATCGTTCCGGTTCCCAGCATAAGATTGGGGACAAAAGAACCGTCCATCACGTCAATATGGAGATATGGAATGTTACCGGCCTCGAAAATGTCTATAGTTTCGTCCAAACGAAAAAGATCGGCGCACATCATGGAAGGGGAAAGCTTTGGGGGAAGCATGTGCCGATTGTACGCTTTTACGGGTAAATTGTCAAATAACAGAAACCGGGACTGTTGTTCACCAGTGATAATTTCACCCTTAAGATTATTCAGGGAAAATTACACCCCTGATAAGATAGGAGGCATGAAATATATGATGGGCAAAAAAGAGTTGGGCAGACTTGTGGTAATACAGGGAGCCGTTGACGGGACATATACGGTCAGAGATGCGGCGGCGCGTCTTAAGGTGCAGGAGGGCATACCGGCAAGCTACGCTACGGTCTGCCGCATACTCAACGCAGCCGGGATACCGTCAAACCGTACACACCGCGGCGGCGGGAAGCGGTTTAAGAGACGGGCGCGGAGAAGCCGGTTCGGGGAACTTTTACAGGCCGACGCAACACCCTTTGACTGGTTCGGTACCGGTGAACGCTCGGCCCTTCACGGGTTTATTGACGATGCTACCGGGAAAATCATCGCCCTGTACCTGTGCAAAAACGAGTGTT
>JAIROE010000332.1 GCA_031257715.1 Treponema sp.
GGACGAGGGGATGAGTTATGTGGCCGTCAGTTACGAAAGCGGCGAAAAATTCAGCCTCAAGGAGGCTGTCGATCTTCTGGGCGCGGGTCTCGTCGGGGAAGAATTGATGAAAAAATACGGCGGGTGGCCCATGTATTCAAAATTTTTCGATTACAACAACCCCCTTTTCCATCACGTGCACCTCATGTTTGAGGACGCCAAACGGGTCGGCAAACTCGGCAAGCCGGAATCGTACTATTTCCCGAAACAACTAAACAACCATCAGGGGGAGTTTAACGCCACCTATTTCGGATTCGATCCCGATACCAAACCGGAACAGGTCAAGCGGCGCCTCCGCGACTACAACAGGGGGGACACCCGTATCACCGAGCTTTCCAGGGCGTACCGGGTGGAGCTGGGGACGGGCTGGTACACTCCCGCGGGGGTGATCCACGCCCCGGCTTCGGTGCTTACCTATGAGCCGCAGTGGAATTCCGACGTGAATTCGGTATTCGAAAACGTGGTCTCGGGCGAAATATACCCAAGGGATTTCCTTTCGGCCGAATGCCCCGAGGACAAAAAAGACGATGTCGAGTATATCTTCGGCCTTCTTGACTGGGAGAAGAATATCGATCCCGACTACAAAAAGCACTATTTCAGGCCGCCTGTAACCGTTGTTTCCGATCCCGCTCATACGGAAAAATGGGTCTCCTACGCCAACGAGTATTTCGGCGCGAAAGAGTTGACCGTCGAACCGGGGAAGAGCGTCACGGTCAGGGACGGAGCGGCCTACGGCCTCATCTGCGTTCAGGGGCGGGGCACGCTTGGCAAATTCATCATCGAGGCTCCCGCCCTGCTCCGCTTCGGCCGGCAGAGTACGGATGAATTCTTTGTCGGCGAAGACGCGGCGAAAAGCGGCGTTACCCTGACAAACCGGAGCCCGGTTGAACCGCTTGTCATTCTGAAGCATTTCGGGCCCAATCATCCGGACATGCCCGCGACAGTTCCCCCCGGTTTATGGTAGGGTATCCGTATGGAACCATGCGTCCTTGGCATAGATAACGGCGGAACCGTCATCAAGGCGGCGCTCTTTTCGGCGCGCGGAAAGGAGCTTGCGGTCGCCTCCCGCAAGACCGCGGTGCTTACCCCCCGGCCCGGCTATACCGAGCGGGACATGGAGGGGCTGTGGGAACAAAACTGCGTCTGCATAAAGGAAGTGATTGCCGCCTCGGGAATAAACCCCGCAAGCATAGCCGGCGTGGGGGTGTGCGGCCACGGAAAGGGCGTTTATCTCTGGGGAAAAAACGGGAAACCGGCATATAACGGCATTATTTCCACCGACAACCGCGCATGGCAGTACCCTGAAAAATGGAAAAAGGACGGAACTTTCGAAAAGCTTTACCCGCGCCTCTGTCAGCAGATCATGGCCTGCCAGCCGGTTTCACTGCTCGCGTGGTTCAAGGATCACGACAGGGCGGTCTACGATTCCGTCCGCTACGCCTTTTCCGTTACGGATTACATACGGTTCAGGCTTTCCGGGGAAGCCTGGAGCGAGGCGACCAACGTCTCGGGATCGGCCCTGATGAATATCCGGGAAGCCCGCTTTGACCGGGACATGCTTGAAGCGTTCGGCATCGGCGAAGTCTTCGATATGCTGCCGCCCGTCCGCTATTCAGGCGAAACCTGCGGAACCGTCGGCGCCGAAGCGGCCGCCCTTACGGGCCTTGCCGCGGGGACGCCGGTGGCAGGGGGCATGTTTGACATCGACGCCTGCGCCGTCGCAATGTCCATCACAAAACCCGAACAGTTCTGCACGATAACAGGCACATGGAGCATCAACGAGTTCATCGCGCCTGAGCCCATCACCGGAACCTGTATCGCCATGAATTCCCTGTACGCCATTCCCGGCTGGTATCTTCTGGAGGAATCAAGCGCGACAGGGGCGGGCAACCTGGAATGGGTGATACGGAACTGTTTTGAAAACGAAACCGTTCCCGAAGGAAAAAAATTCTATGCGCAGCTTGACGGGGAGGCGGCCAAAATAGCGCCGGAAGATTCAGAGGTTTACTTCCTTCCCTTTCTGTACGGATCAAACCGCCACCCCCTTGCGAAGGCCTCTTTCATCGGGCTTACCAGCTTTCACACCAAATTCCACATGCTTCGTTCCGTGTACGAAGGCGCCGCCTTTTCGGCCAAAAGCCACATCGACAAGCTGCTTTCGGTGCGGGAAAAGCCCCAGGCGGTACGGCTTGCCGGAGGGGCCGCGAACTCGGGCCTGTGGGTCCAGATATACGCCGACGTACTGGAAATGCCCGTGGAAACCGTCACCGGCGTAAAGGAACTGGGCGCGCTGGGGGCGGGGATGGCCGCCGCCCTTGCCGCCGGACTCTACCCCGGCTACGCCGAAGCGGCGGAAAGCATGGTGCGGATTTCCCCGCCGGTTATGCCCGAAAGGGAGACCTTCCCCCTGTACCGGCAAAAGTACGAAACATACGGCGCCGTCTGCCAGGCCCTCGATACGGTGTGGAACCGGTTTGAAGTATGACGGGAACACCGGGTACGCCTTCTTACCGGCTCGGCCTTTACGAGAAGAGTATGCCCGCAAGCATCAGCCTGGCCGGAAAACTCGAAGAGGCCGCAAAGGCGGGATTTGATTACCTTGAATTGTCAATCGACGAAACCGATGAAAAACTCGCCCGGCTTGCGTGGAAGGGGGAAGCGGCCGCCCTGCGCCGTGACGCCGAAAAAACGGGCGTCCCCGTCCTTACAATCTGCCTTTCCGGCCACCGCCGCTTTCCCCTGGGGGACCCCGATCCCGCCGTGCGGAAACGGAGCCTTGAGATCACCGAAGGCGCGGTTTCGCTCGCATCCCGCCTGGGGGTCCGCATCATCCAGATAGCCGGTTATGATGTCTACTACAGTGAATCAAATGAAGAGACCCGCAAGCTCTTCGGGGAAAACCTGCGCATCTCCGTGGAAACGGCGGCGCGCGAAGGGGTGATGCTCGCTTTCGAGACCATGGAAACCCCTTTCATCGACACCGTTGAAAAGGCGGTCTGCTGGATCAACCGCGTCGGATCCCCCTACCTCCAGGCGTACCCGGATACCGGCAACATCACCAACGCGGCGCTCATCTACGGAATGAAGGCGGAGAAGGACCTGGCCAGGGGCGCGGGCCACCTTGCCGCCCTTCACCTCAAGGAATCAAAGCCGGGAATATACCGGGAAGTCCCCTACGGCCAGGGCCACGTGGATTTCCCCGCCCTTGCCCGGACGGCCCTGCGCCTTGGAACGCGGCTCTTTACCGGCGAATTCTGGTACACGGGCGGGGATGCGTGGCGGGATGAATTGTTGAAAAACAACGGATTCCTCCGCAAGGTCCTTGACGGGGCGGCAAAACCCTCCCCGGCGCCCTGACGGGCCGGAGCACGGAAATTCCCCCGTTCAAACGGAAAACACGATATTTTCCATGGAAAAAAACACACCGCGGAATCCGGGGCCCCTTCCCCGCCGCCGGGGGCCTCCTTTTGCCGCCGGGTTGCGCGGCGGGGGCAATGCTCTTGACGGGAAGGCGGGCCTGTGGTATGTATAGTTAGAAGATGCTAACTACACGACAGGAGGGATACCATGTCAATGATTCTCAAGGAAGTAAGTGATTTTTCGGTACAGGCGTTTCACGAAAACGCCTTCAAAACGGTGAAGAAGGCGGACATTCTGGGGAAATGGTCGGTCTTTTTCTTCTATCCGGCGGATTTCACGTTTGTCTGTCCCACGGAGCTTGAAGACCTCGCGGACCTTTATGGGAGGTTCAAGGAAGCCGGCTGCGAGATTTATTCCGTTTCCTGCGACACCCATTTTGTTCACAAGGCTTGGCACGACGTGTCCAAAACCATCAAAAAAATAAACTACCCGATGCTCGCCGATCCTACCGCCGCGCTGGCCCGTGATTTCGACGTGTACATCGAGGCTTCGGGCGTCGCCGAGCGGGGGAGCTTTATCGTCAACCCCGAGGGGAAGATTGTCGCTTATGAGGTTACCGCGGGCAACGTGGGCCGTAACGCGGAAGAGCTCTTCCGCAGGGTGCAGGCCAGCCAGTTTGTGGCGAAGCACGGAGACGAGGTCTGCCCGGCGAAGTGGAAGCCCGGAGAGGAAACCCTGAAGCCCAGCCTTGACCTCGTGGGGCTGCTGTAACAATGGACGAGCGCCTGTACGACGCAATCGTAATCGGCGGGGGGCCCGCGGGGCTGACCGCCGCGCTGTACCTTGCGCGGGCCCGGTACCGGGTTCTGGTGCTGGAAAAGGAACGCTTCGGCGGGCAGATTACCATAACGGCCGATGTTGTAAACTTCCCCGGCGTGGAACGGGGAAGCGGAAGGGAAATCACCGCCGTGATGAAAAGGCAGGCGGAATCGTTCGGCGCGGAATTCCTGCTTGCCGAGGCCTCACAGCTGCTGCCTGAAGGCGCCGTAAAGACGGTCAAAACCCCGCGCGGGGACTACGAGGCCTTCGGCATTGTCATTGCCACCGGGGCCTCTCCCCGGGCCATAGGCTTCCCCGGCGAGGCCGAGTTCAAAGGGAGGGGCGTGGCGTACTGCGCCACATGCGACGGCGAGTTCTTCACCGGCATGGATGTCTTTGTCATCGGCGGGGGCTTTGCTGCGGCGGAGGAGGCGGTGTTCCTCACGCGCTACGCCCGCAGGGTTACCATCGTCATGCGCGGAAAAGACTTCTCGTGCGCAAAAACCGCCGCGGACGCGGCAAAACGGCATGAAAAGATCGGGATTCACTACAGCACCGCCATCGTGGAGGTCTCCGGCGATACGGCCCTGCGGAAGGCAAAGTTCCGGAATACGCAGACAGGCGGGGAATGGGAATACACGCCCCCGCCGGGAGAGACTTTCGGCGTGTTTGTCTTCGCCGGATACGAGCCTCTCACAAAACTGGTGGCAGGAAAGGTTGCCCTTGATGAACACGGCTACATCATCACAAATAACAACAGGGAGACGAACATAAAGGGCGTATACGCCGCCGGGGATGTGTGCGTGAAGAACCTGCGGCAGATGGTGACCGCCACGGCGGACGGCGCGATTGCCGCGGCCGAACTGGAACGCCGTGCGGCGGAAATGCAGGCGGAAACCGGGCGCGTCCCCCGGCAGCCGGTGACGCGGGCGGCGGCGAAAGAGGAAAGCGCCGGAACGGAAGGTTTCTTTTCACCGGAAGTCCGCCAGCAGCTTGGGGACCTGTTCGCCAAAATGGAAAACAATTTGATTCTGCGGATCTATCCGGATGAAAAGCCCGTATCGGGGGAGCTCGGGCGTTTTATGTCGGAACTCGCGGCGGAAAGCGGCGGCAAATTGACGCTGGAGTTTGCCGGGGACCACGGCGAAGCGGAGAGGCCCTGCGTGCGTATCTGCCGCGCCGGCGGCGCCGATACGGGGCTTGCGTTCCACGGGGTTCCCGGCGGGCATGAGTTCAATTCCTTTGTCATCGCTCTTTATAACGCCGCAGGGCCGGGGCAGGCTCTGGACGGGGAACTGATGAGGCGCATCCGGGCAATAACGCGTCCCGTGGCGATGCGGATACTCGTTTCCCTTTCCTGTACCATGTGCCCGGAACTTGTCATGGCCGCCTGGAAAATCGCTGCCGAAAATCCCCTCGTTACCGCCGACGTGTACGACATCAACCACTTCCCCGCGCTCAGGGAACAATACAAGGCGATGAGCGTTCCCTGCCTTGCCGCCGGCGGTGTTGTTTCCTTCGGCAGGAAGGGAATCCCCGAACTCCTGGATCTGCTTGAAACCGCCGGATCCGCCTGACGGGCTTCCGATCCCGGAACCTGAAAAATCCCCGGCGGTTTGCCGCGCTTCGTGTAAAATCCCGAGGAATGATTGCCCGTCCGGGGAATAGATGGTACACTGGTTTTTATGGAAACGTTTCCCGGCGTACTCGCGCGCTTCTCCCGTTTGCATCTTGGCTGTTATCCCACGCCCCTGCACAGGCTCTCCGGCCTTGAGGCGGCGCTGGATTACAGGGGGATCTATATCAAGCGGGACGATCTTTCCGGGCTGGGTCCGGGGGGGAGCAAACTGCGCAGCCTTGAATACCTTCTGGGTGAAGCTGTTGACGGCGGAAAGGACAGCGTGATCGTCTCGGGGCCGGGACAGTCCAATCTCTGTACATTGACCGCGGCGGCCTGCGCCCGGCTTTCCCTTCCCTGCATCCTCGTCCACAACTGCGCCAAACCCGGACGTCTCACGGGAAACCTTCTCCTCAACTCCATCATGGGGGCCGAGTCAATCTTTCTGGGGGACATTCCGGCCGCCGAAAGGCGGGTATTTGAAGGGAAGCTGGCGGCCGAACTGGAGGAAAAAGGAGGGAAGCCCTATGTCATCCGCAATGGCGGCACGACGGGAATGGGCTCCCTGGGCTACGCGGAAATCATAGACGAAATACACCGCCAGTGCAGGGAAGAGGGTTTTGATATAGGGACTATTTTTGCCCCCGGCGGAAACGGCGGAGTGGCGGCGGGGCTCATCTACGGCAATGCCGTCATGGGACGGCCTTTCCGTATCCTCGTCATCAGCGTTGAGGACAACAGGGAAGAACTTACCGGACATGTAAGGGGAGCCATCGCGGAGACGGAACGACTTACCGGGATCCCCTTTCCCGGCGGTATTGAAGACGCCTGCGATATTGACGACGCCTACCGGGGGGAAGGCTGGGGCGTAAACACGGAAGAAAGCGAAGAGGCGGTAACGGGCTTTCCCCGGAAGGAAGGGATCTTCATTGAGCATGTTTACACCGCCAAGGTTGTCGCCGGCATGGAAGACTACATACGCAGGGGGAAAATAAAGGGCGGCGTCTGCTATCTTCACACAGGCGGTTTCGGTTCGCTCTTTGGTCAATATGAACCCGCAAGCAGCAAGGGCGGCCGCGGGGGAACTTTGAAGACACCATGATTTACCATACCGCGCGGATCCCCACGCGTGGCGGACCGGAAAAGTCACGGGGTTCCGTCTGATCCGAAACCATGCAGCATTTTATCAAATTTCTTTTTGTATTCATCCCCAGGCAAAACACGTACAGGCAATTCTATATCCCTGTACCCCTTGGCATGTTGCAGCCTGGCCGATATGGGCGCCAAGTCCGCCTGTTCTTCCGCTCTAACAATCAATTCCGGCGGTTCATCATCTTCATTACACGGCTTACGGAACATGTGTCTTGACAGCAAAACACTATTATGATCCCCCGTGAACTTCTGCGGCAAAAGCACATAAAATCCCGCGGTATAATGTTTCCGACACTCCACTTTTCCAAGAAACACAACCGTCTTATTTTCCTTAAATACCGGATCATAATCCCAGTGAAAAGTCTCTTTTGGGGCGGTGTACCATTTTTCCGGCACAGACAAGGTCACAGTCGTATCTTCCCATGGCCGATCTGAATCGTTAAGCACAACAAAACGGAGCATAAATACGGGGCAACTGCCACTATACAACTTGGGCATCACAAGACCGAATGGACCAAATACCGTCTTGTTTTTCCCCAGAAGCTGTCCTTCCTTCGCGCATACATTTTCCACTACGGCATTTTCAACCGATGGCACGGAAATACATATCTCCACAGATTCTCCTGCCGCGAGAGTCCGCTTCCCATATGTCAATTCTCCTTCAGAGCCGGCTCCGTATGGACGGGCGCCGAATATAATCGTGAATGAAACGGCATTAAGGTTTTTCACATAAAAACGGGATTTTGCCGCAATTTCTTCCCATTCAATATCAAATATAAATCCACCAATATGTCCCGCACGTATACAATATGAATTTACCAGCCCCTGTGGTCTTATTGCAAGCGTGTGATTTACACCGTCCATACGGAGGCCCATCCACTGATCATAACTATGCTGCAACCATGCGCCCTGTCCCTGACTGCAACGGGTAAGACAGCGTTTTTTGTTGACCGCCCGGGGCCACCAAAACAATGAACCGGAATCATCCAGGCGATCAAACAAAATTTTAAGGGATTTCTCCATGTCTGTTCTGGTCAGACTTCCTCCAAGGCGTAATACCGCACCTGTTGCCGAAGGATTCATTCCATAGTGCAGTTCCCGCAATGTCTGAAATTCCAAATCATAATTGGGAATGAATAGCGATCTGGCATAACGATTCAAATT
>JAIROE010000360.1 GCA_031257715.1 Treponema sp.
AGAAATATCCATAAATGCCTCCTGTACCATCTTATTCCCGATAGATAAACCGGAATCATCATACCGTACAAAAGCCTTCCGGTGCAAGAAGCGCTGCGCGTCAGGCCGCCCGCAAAAACCCGGCTTCCCGCCGGAAACCGCCCCGCCGCCCGTTACGGAAGCCGCCGGGCCGCACCGGCAGGCCGATTCGAAGGTCAGGCATCATTGTGATACCCGCGTTTTCTGTGCTATCATGCTTCATGCGGACACGTCTGTACGGGAACCGGAAATGGACAAGGTAAGACTTGCCTATACCTCATCGGGACATATTTTTATTTCCCCCGGGGATGATCCCGGCAGGATCATCGACGCCATCATGGAAACCGGATACAAAGAAGAGGAGTGTCTGAGCCTGGATTTTGATCCCGTTTTTGCGGCGGGCCTTATGGCCGAAGGTTTCCTCCTCATGTCCGCTCCGGCCCATACGGAGGATTCAATAATTACCGTCCTTGTGCCCAAGCACCATCTGTGGAGATCGGTTCTTTTTTTCGGTGATCTCCACCAGAGCGGATCGGCAAAGCGCATCCTTTCCCGGTATGAACTTCGGGCGGATGATGATTTCGATCTTATTGTTGATAAATGTATCGCCGTCCACGGCGACGGCTGGCTCACGCCGCCCCTGATTGATCTTATCCGCAAAATCCGCGGTAACAACGATCCCCGTGCGCGGCCTTTTTCTTTCGGCGTCTACCGGGACGGGCTTCTGCGGGCGGGGGAATTCGGGATTGTCGCGGGCCGGGTCTACACCAGCTATTCAGGCTACCGGGAAGAGAACAACGCGGGGACCGTGCAGATGATCCTCACCTCTCATTGGCTTGGGGATCACGGTTTTGCCTTTTGGGATTTGGGGATGCCCCTGGACTACAAAGAAAAACTGGGGGCAAAAGTTTTAAGCACACGGGAATTCATCAGAATTTTCCGGGAAGCGCGGAAAGGGACACCGGAAAAATTCAGTTATAAAGAAACCTTCTGATTTTTCTTGTCGGGGTTTTTTCAAAGGGTTCCGTGCGTATTTCTATGCGGCTAAGGCGCGAAAAGGCCGCAAGGCGCCGGTTGACCATTTTTTTGAGTTCCTCAAGGGCGTTTCCAAGGACGTTTGCCGCGTTTTTTGCCGTTTCGCTCAATACCACCAGCGCCACGATTTCTCCCTTTTCTCCGGGACGGACCAGCGCGTCTTCCACCAGAGTGGAAGATGTGAGGAGCCCCTCAATTTCTTCGGGGTAGATGTTTTCGCCCGAGGGGCCGAGTATGATGTTCTTGAGCCTGCCCCGTATGTAAAGATGCCCCTTCCTGTCCATGAAACCCAGATCCCCGGTTTTGAACCATCCGTCGGGGGTAAAGGCGTCCCGCGTTCTTTCTTCGTCACGGTAATACCCCATCATGATATTGGGGCCCTTTACCTGTATTTCCCCTTCGCCGTCGAGGCGTATTTCGACGCCTTTGAGTATGGAGCCGGAGGAGCGGATCGGGAAACGGAAGGGACCGGTACCGGCGATAAGCGGGGCCGCCTCGGTAAGGCCGTAGCCGGGGGCATAGGGGAATTTGATCTTCCGCAGAAAATCCTCGGTTTCCGCCGAAAGGGGAGCGCCGCCCGTACCGAAGAACCGTATCGATTTGCCGAAGACCGCCGCAAGTTTCCGCCCGGCGGCAAAGAGGGCAAGGGGCCGGGCCGGGGGAAAACGGAACAGGGGGTTTGCCGCGAGGGCGGGAGCTATGTTTCGCCTGTAGATCTTTTCGATAAAAAGGGGAACGGTCACCATGGCGGTGGGCCGTACCGCCTCAAGCGCCGGCATGAGAACCGCCTGGGACGGCGGCTTATCCAGATAGGTGACCGAAGCGCCGCTCATCACCGGCGTAATGAGCCCCAGCGTACACTCATAGGCGTGGGCAAGGGGAATGACCGAAAGGAGCCTGTCACGGGGATAGATCTTCACAAAAGACCGGGAAGCCGCCGCGCAGGAGACAAGGTTGCGGTGGGAAAGCATTACCCCCTTGCTTGCGCCCGTGGTTCCACTCGTATAGATGATGGATGCAAGATCGTCCGGTTCGGGCCCGGTCCCCCCCCGGAATTCCGGGGCGGAATCGTCTTCGGGATCTTCACGCCTGTCTATGAAGATGACGGGAACGGACGCCGGATTCGCCCCGGTGTCTGCCGCCTCCGCTTTTTGTATGGCGGACATCGCTTTTTCCGCCGTTTCCCCGGTGACGCAGCAGGCGGAAATACCCGCGTGCACGGCGATGTTGGCGATCTGGGCGGGGCTGAAATCCGTCAGCACCGGCACCGACACCATGCCGGCCAGGGCCGTTCCGAAATAGGCGACGGACCAGCCGGGACAGTTTTCCGCGAGGATCATCACCCGGCTGCCCGGCAAGAGACCGAAAGACACGAGGCGCGCGGCAAAATTCCGCGCCCGCCGTCCCCAGTCGCGGTAGCTTGCCACCTCACGGACAACACCGCCGCTGAAGACGCGGAAGGCCGGCCGCTTTTTATAACGCGCTTCCGCCCCGCGGCATACTTCACCAAGGGTCATTTTTTCAGGTGTAATCATCTATGTCCCGATATTAAGACAGGAAATGAAAGGAAAGGTTGCGGAATCCGCGCAATCCGTGTAGAGTAGGGGCATGGTACTGTTTCGGCTTGCCTTTCTCTTTCTTCTGCCGCTCGCGTTTGCCGCACCCCTTTGGCCCGAAGAAGCCGCGGTTCCCGCCCCCGCTCCCGGCACTTTGGCTCCGGCCGTTTCCCCGGAAGCGGACGCGGCTTCTCTCGTTGGCTTCACCCTTGAAAACCTTGTCGGCCGTTTCGGTTCTCCCAAATCCGTTTACGCGGTCCGGGGAAGCGCCGAATGGCAGGACGATGTTGTCTTCGTTTACGATACAATGGACTGTTATATTTACAGGGACAGGGTGTGGCAGGTCGGGCTGAGAACATACCGGAAGATAAAGATAGGGGACGGCAAATCCGCCGTTGTCCTTGAACTGGGGGAAGATGCCATGGACGAAGGGAACCTGATCCGCCTGTCCCTGCCGGGAAGGGGCTGGCCCATGGAACTTCAAGTCAATCTGGATGCCGGAGGACTTGTCGCCGCGATTTTTATTTCCCGTTCGGATTTTTGAACATGGCGAAAATATGCCTCTGTCTGACCGGGAAAACCCTGGCCCGTGATCTGGAAATTTTGACAAAGTACCGCAAATATGCCGATATAGCGGAACTGCGGGTTGACTGCCTCGACCCGGACGAACGCCTTATGATACGCCGTTTCCCCGAACAGGCGGGGCTTCCGGTCATCCTTGCCATAAGGCGTACTGTGGACGGGGGTTTTTATTCGGGCGGCGAAGGGGCGCGCATCAACCTCCTTTCCCGGGGGCTCGCCTTTGCCGAGGCGGACCGGAGGCGGAATTTCGCCTATGTGGATATAGAGGAAGATCTCAATGTACCGAGTCTTGAAGAGGCCGCCCGGACCTTCGGCACGAAGATCATACGATCCTCTCATGACATAAACGGCGCGGAAGGGGACCTTGCCGAAAAGATACGGAGTCTTTGCCATGTCGGCGATGAAATGGCAAAAGTGGCGGTGACGCCCCGATCCCTTGCCGATGTCACACGCATCGTGCGCGCGGCAAGGGAGACGGCGGGACTGGAGAAGGTTGTTCTGGGCATGGGGCGATTTGGCACGATCACCCGTATTCTCGCCGAAAAAACAGGTTCCCGCCTGAGTTACTCAACCCCCTCCGGCGAGGCGGACATACCGCCGGCCGCCCCCGGGCAGATAGACGTGCGGGAAATGGCGGAACTGTACCGTTTCCGGGAGATTACGGCGGCCACAAAAATTTACGGCGTAACCGGATTCCCTTTGACGGTTACCGACAGCCCGCGTTTCTTCAACGCAGCCTTTGCCATGGAAAATATCGACGCGGTGTACGTCCCCGTTCCCGCCGAGTCGGCCGTCTCCCTTGTGGAACTGGCGGAAGAACTCGGCTTTTCGGGCCTT
>JAIROE010000364.1 GCA_031257715.1 Treponema sp.
GGCTAATCTTTGTTCTGTTCGTAGATCATGTTAAAATCGGAAGCAATATCGTGAAACACCTCTATGAGAAAAGGATCAAAGTGGGTTCCCGATTCTTCCATCATTTTTGATTCCGTCAATCCATGGGTCAAAGCGGGCTTGTAACTCCGTTCCATCCTGAGCGCGTCGTAGACATCGGCTATGGTGACAATGCGGGCCGCGATGGGGATCATTTCCCCCTCAAGCTGAAAGGGGTAACCCGAGCCGTCCCACCGTTCATGGTGGGAAAGGGCGATTTCCTTGGCCATGGGATTGGGATAGGTTGAAAGGATGAAGGCGCCGTTCTTGGTATGTTCCCTCATCACCGTCCATTCCCAGTCGGAAAGGGGCCCTTCCTTGTTGAGTATGTCGTCGGGGGTACCTATCTTTCCCACATCATGCATAGAGGCGAGAAAGCCGATATTGTCGATAAAGTCGGCGTCTATGCGCCGGTATTTTTCGCCGTGGTTTTTGTGAATCTCTTCGGCAAGCCGGCGGGAATAAAAATTCACCCTGGTGATGTGTTTGCCCGTGTCGTTGTCCTTCAGTTTTGAGGCCTCAAGGAGACTCAGGAAGACCGAGCGCAGGAGCCCTTTGTTCTCTTCGGTGACATCGTCAAACATCACTACAAATTCGCTGTGTTTCCCCGCGCCAAGTTCGGACGGAAAAAGGTACACCTTTGTCTGTACCGTAACCATGTCACGTGATTTTATTTTTGCCCCGCCCTTCCATGAATAGCCGTTACCGCCTGTAAGAACGGTCTCCCGTATTTTTTTTATGTCCTCCATTTCAAAGGCCCGGCCGAACACATCAATAAAATAATTGCCCACCAGATGAAAAAAACCGGTAAAAAGATTTTCGCAGGCGGGGTTGGCAAAGATGATCTTGAGGCGGCGGTCTATGATCAATACAGGAAATATACTGGAAGCAAAGGGATTTGCCTGCGCGGAAAAAAAGGCTGAAGAGGGCTCGTCCGTTTCCGCCGAATCAGAGGCATCTTCGGCATCAAGAACTTCCAGAACTTCAGGATCGTCCATACAAACCAGCCTTGTTTTCAAAATTGAGTTCGGCGTCGCTTTTCCGGATATACTCGGGTCCGCCGGTACGTTCATCCGCACTATTATCAAATATACTTTTTTTTACCATTTCCAGCAATTCAACTCCCCATCCCCTCCGGCCGGAATTTGCCTTCAAAAGGAGGGGAGTATCGGGCATAAGGGACCTGCAGGCGGAAAGAAGATCTTCATATATCATTTCGGCATCATCGCCGGTTATGATTATCCTTTCGGCGTGATTTTCTTTTCCGGACCCGATGTGTCCGGAAATCCGCAGGGCGATTTCCGGAACGGCGGCATCCATGAATTCCGAACGGCGCCTGTTTCCCCGGTACAGGGCGGTAAAGAAACGCCGCTTTCTGGCGTCCATGACAGGCAGTATCAGATCCGGCCATGAAGCGTAAGGGACGGTCATGCAGTCAAGGGTGGGGGAAGCGGCAAGGGGGATGCCCAGTGCCAGCGCGATCCCTTTGGCGGCGGAAAAACCGATGCGGAGGCCCGTAAATGAGCCCGGGCCTTTCATGCAGGCCACTCCGTCAAGATCTCCGGGAGACAGGCCCGCGTTTTTAATGAGGCTCTCCGCCATGTCCATGAGCATTTCCGAATGCCTCTGCCCGGCGTCCGACGCGGCGGACCAGATCCCCGCCTCCGTTCCCAGCGCAAGGGAAAGGATACCCGCGGCCGTATCAATCGCGAGGATGTTCAAGGGTCATGTCCTTTAGCCCCGATATGCGGAACAGGCGAAGATCGCCGTCCCGAATCTCGATATCAACGGTGATCGCCTCCGGGGGAATGGAACGGGGGACACGTTCACTCCACTCCACCACCGAAACTCCCTTTCCAAAGAGCATTTCCCCCGCGCCGGTATTTTCAAAATCATCATCGCCTGAAAGGCGGTAGGCGTCGATATGGTAGAAGGGCAGGGCCCCGTCGTATTCCGAAACAATGGTATAGGTGGGGCTCGTTACTTCCCCGCCCACCTTGAGCCCCCTGGCTATGCCTTTGGCAAGGCAGGTTTTTCCCGCCCCAAGGCCGCCCCGCAGGGCGACGATACTGCCCGGGCCAAGTGCGGCCGCCATGCGCTCTCCCAGCATCATCGTTTCTTCAGGGGAGCGGGAAATCTCAACCAGGGAGGCCTCCGGAATTGTCCAGGTTGTTAATGAACGCTTTTAACTCACGGATCAGGGGCACAAGGGGATAATCAACTTTTTCGCCAAACGTCACGGTTATTTCCTTGTGCCCTGTGGGTCCGGTTTCTATGGAAAAATCTATCTGCCGTTCTACTGTCTTGTTAAGGAGTTCCAGTTCCACGATTCCTGTAAAGAGCCGCCTGTAATAGATAGGAACATCTTTTCTGCTGACTGACTTGATTGAAAGTATTTTCATGGCGTTTGAATATCCTCCGCAAAAATCATGTGTCGATATACTCGTATACAAGGGCGTTAATGGCATTAAGGGAACGGCGGGGAACTTTGATGAATTTGATGTGCATCACCGTACTGATTCCGTTCCGGTTGGTTCTGAGCACCTGCCCCAATATGACGATGTTCGTATTTTCCGCATGCATGAATTCTATCTTGAGCCTCGTCCCCGAAGGAACAGAAACATTTGTTTTTATGGAACAGCCCCCGATGGAAATATCCATGATGTTTCCCGTAAACCGCCGCTTTTCAACTACCAGCTTCTTTTCCTTTTTCCATCCCGATTCCTCAACGCGGACAAAAAAGTAACCGGCGGGAATGACCGCCTGCCGCCGCCTGAACCGCCTTTGGGAAAGCCGCTTTATCTGGCTGGAATGAACCAGATGCAGAACCTGCCCGTCGCCGGAATCGGAAACGCCGAGAATACGGCTTTCAAAGGAAAAACCCCTGCTCGATTTGGTAAAAAACGAAAGGGTTATTTTACTGCCTCTGGGCAGCCGCACCGGAGACCCGAGGGCGTTCTTCGGGTTTTCCACGACAAGATCGTCTCCCCTTGCGGATATTGTCCTCACGGGATAACTGTCCCGGCCCGTACTGATCACCGCGGGCGTATTTTCGGCTATTTGCCGGGTCGAAGTCGGGCCCGGCGCTCCCTGCGATGATTCCAGAATATTGCGGGTGGAAAAAAGCAGCGAAAGCTGATCCTGAACCTCTTCATCCGTATTGGCTGTCTGCTCGATGAGCCTGAAGGCCCGCTTGAAGTGCCTGTCAAGCAGGGTAGGGGAATTGATGGAACGCACGGGATCGGTTACGTTGTCGTTTTTCAATACAAATTCCAGCATCCGGGTTTGATCGCGATCCAGCCCGGCGGAAGAAGCCAGCCGGTGCAGGGTAAAGCCGCTGAAATGCCTCGGACCGCCGCGGGAAAGGCCTGTCCCCTGCGGTATTCTGGATTTGAAAACATTGACAATAACAAGAACAAGGATGAAAACGCCAAGGCCCACAAAAAAAATGATCGTGTCCATGGAACTGGTTTCTTTCCAGAATGTGGGCATTTGCAGAGGATACAAATTCAGCGATAAATATAACGGATTCATGCTCCCTCCTCCGCCGGTTTCAGGCCACTTATGCCGCCTCCGGGTTCATCACCCGGTAGATATTCCGCAGCCGGGGGGCAAGCTCGTATTCCGCAAGATCCCCCACAAGAACCACATCCCTTGATTCGTATGCCGCCAGAAGCTCCTTGAGGGCTGCCCCGAATTCTTCAATATAAGTATACACGGGCAGGCCTTCAACCATAAGACGGGAAAGCTCAAAACCTTCCGCTTTTTGTATGCCGAAGATACGGAAAATCTTTTCAGCAAGGGCGGAAAAGATCTGTACCGTTTCCGCGGCTCTGCCGTCTTTACCTGTTTGTATGTCAAGCGGCAGGTCCTCAAGGCGCAGGGCGGTTTCTTCGACAAGGTTTGAAAGAAATCCGAGTTCCCCGGCCGGATCTTTCATTTCCCTGATGCGTTCGTCAATAAGGGAACGTAATGAACCGGGATTAAGGGACTCCCCTGAAAAGGCCGAAAGGGCCGTCCGGTACAGATCGGGAAAATTGGCCTCAAGATGCCTGGCTTCGGGGCTCTCCCTCCATTTTTCCGGGAAAAGCGCCTTTTCGCCGAATTCGGCGTTCTCGTAATCGTCGGCGTCCCGGCGGGTGTCAAGCAGGGCCTCGGCGGCAAGTTCCGCCCAGGAGCTTGTGGTGATGCTCAGATCGCGCACTCCGGCTATGTCCCGTTCCAGAAGGCCCGAAAACGAAAGCGCGCTTACCTCTTCGCCGTCAACGGCTATGCCGCTCACATGATGCCCCGAACCGTCAAGCCACATTTCAAGGCCCGAAAGTACATCGCCCAGGTTCTTTTCTTTTTCAAGGGTTATATCGGCGTTCCGGCCGTTTATTGAAATATTCATATTTTACCTGTTATTGCCGGTGCGCTGGCTGAAATTGTCAAGGGAGGTGGACATTTGTTCCATGCGGTTGTAAGCCGCCTCCATGCGTCCGTACTGGACCTTAAGCTCCGCTTCCTTTACCGCAAGCTGCCGTTCCATAGTTTCAATGCGCCGCCTGTCCTGGCTGATACGGGAATCGATGGTCCCGGTTTTAAGGGAAATGATGCCGCCCGTTTCTACATAGGGTTTGGTCAGGGTTTCCAGCGTGTAACCTATGCCCGTATCGGCAATAAGATCCCCATCAGTATCGCTGCCGAAAAGCTGTTTTATTTCGGGGAGTTTCGTCTCCAGCGCCGAGTCCAGCGCCCGTTCGTCAATTTCCAGGTAACCCCGCAGCCGGGACTGATCGTAACCCCCGCCCGCGCCCCCCCGCCTGACGTCCGTACCTATGCCTATCTGCGCGAGAAACGCAAGGCTCCTTTCCCCGTCGGTCGGATACGGCGCGGAAACGGAACGCTGAAGGGCGCCCCTCAGCTGGTTCAGGGTTGAATCCCCCTGAAAAATCCCGAGCCGTTTTTTCATCTCGCCCTGTTCATCGGCGTTGAGGTAGGTGAGCTCCTCCACAATGCGGTCATCCCTCCGGGTAAGGACATTTATTTCCGCCATGAGGCGGTTGTAGTTTCCCACGAGGCTGATGATAGCATCTTTCACCGCTTCCCGGTCCGGCTTTATGCTGAGGGTAACCGGCCGGTCGGAAGGGGACCGGGGGGTAACGGTAACCCCGGGTATCAGATCGTCAATGTCGTTGACAGGCCGCCGTATCTCTATGCCTTCCATGGTGACAAGGGCATCCTGCGCCGTGGAAATGGGATTTTGCGGCTTGAAGCCCCCGGTAACGGAAGGATCGAATATACTGATGTTCCGTATTGAAACATCCCGGTGGGTATTGTTATTGACCATATCCAGTGAAACAATGGTTTTTCCGCCGGCGATTTCACTCAGGGAATACTGCCGGAGGCTGAAATTCCCCGTATCGGCGAGAGGGGGAAGAACGCCTGTGCTTCCGTCGGAAAAGGTCAGGGAAAGGATCGCCAGATTATCCACCCGCACCGGGGGGGGAGGGGGAGTCCATTCGGGCAGGGGCACGGAGGAGAGATCGTTTTCTATGGTGATGCCCCCATAGGAAACGGAACCTGAAGGGGGAATGGCCGGCCCCGGAGGAGGCTTTGCGATATCCGCATCCGTCGTGTTTTTCTGTTCTACGGCGGTTTCAAACCGTATAACGAGGGACGGATCGGCGTACAGCGCCGGAGAAAAGGGAATGGAGGCGGAAGCCCCGGCGTTTACCCTCAGGGCGCCGTCAGCCATTTGCACCCTGTCTTTGCCGTCCCCGGTTCTGATCGTTTCTTCCGTGATTGCAAGGTCCCGGCGGGAGTCGTTGATCCGTTCCACGATGCCGGTTTGCAGCGCCAGCTTTTCCGCGGCGGCGGCAAAACCCAGCCGGTTTTCCGCGCCAGTGAGCTTCGACTCTATTAAAAGCGATTTGGCGCCCCGCTCCACATTGACAAGGCCGGCGCCTATTTTATCTCCGCCGCGGCGGTTCAGGGCGTCGACAAATTCCTGCAGCGTCCCCCCCCTGAAATTGAAGGAGATTTCGTCCTTTCCGACGGTAAAGGTGTAGGTTCCGCCTTCTACCTTATAGCCGTTTTCAAGGGGAGGAGAAATGAAACGATCCGCCTGGGCCACCTGCCTGACGGTAAACCGGTAATCACGTTCGACGGCCTCCCTCGTCGCGGAGGCGGTAATGACCGATTCATCCGTCGAAAAAGCCCTTCTTTCATTAAAAGGATTCTGAAAAGAGTACAACTGCCGCGAACTGTCCCTTACGGAGCCGATACGGCGGCCTATTTCCTGCCAGTATCCCTTGTTGCTTTCAAGACTTTCGACATTTTTTTCAACCCGATCCCTGGGAACCCGCTCGACCTTCATCAGGTCTTCTATGAGTTTCTCCGTATTAAAGCGGCTCTTAACTCCCGGAACATAAATGTCGGACATTTTCCCTCATCTTTCCCCCGTTATTCCGACCACCGAACCCTCCTGGTATCGAGACGGATCAAGGGCGGCTACACGCTTTCATCAAAAAGAAACCCGATGGTTTCCCTGATTTTGTTGTGAAGCCGCTGCAACTCTTCGGGCGGAAGCACCTTAATCACCTTATCGGTTGCCGCATCAATTACCTTGACGGTTACTTCATGAGACTGGTGATCCACCACAAACTGGAGCTTTTTATTAAAGGCCAGGCTGATTCGTTCAAGATCCGCGACGGTCCTCTGTATGTTCTGACTTTCGCCGGAATCACGGCCGCCGGGAAGCGACGATTCAAATCTTTCAAGGGCCTGCTCCGCGGCCCGTCCGCGGGCCTGAATCTGCCCGCGTTCCCGGGATACGGCATCCCTTCGGAATTCCTGCTGGGGAACAAGGCTTATCCTGCTTCCCACAGCTCCAACAGGTATACCCATGATGTACCTCCGTGTACAAGAAAAATCCGCAAATATCGCCCCGCCAATCCCTGGCAGAACGTTAAACAGGCGTGGCCTGTTTTCTCTCAAAAAAGGACGGAGAAGGGCGCGTCTTCCCCATCCTGCGTTTCAAAAGACGACGTCCAGAGGTCTCTTAAGACGCTAAATCAATCTGAAATTCCGGCTAACCAAGGAGCTGAAGCACCGACTGGGTCCGCACGTTGGCCTGGGCCAGCATGGCATTCCCCGCCTGTGACAGGATCGAATCCCTGGTATAGTTGACCATTTCCGACGCCATATCGGCATCCCGGATCCGGGATTCGGCGGCCTGAAGATTTTCAGCCGCAATGGCAACCCCTTCGGCGGCCATTTCGAACCGGTTCTGGTAGGCGCCGAGATCGGCGCGCTGCTTGGATACCGTCTTAAGGGCGGCATCAACGGTCCCTATGGCCATATTGGCTTCTTCGGGGGTAGCAATGGAAACGGTCCCCAAGTCACCCTGTGAATTCTGCAAGCCGAGCGCCGTGGCGGTCATGGTGCCGACAAAGATCTGTTCATTTTGATCCATGTTGGCTCCGACCTGAAGCTGCATAAGCCTTCCCACCGCCGAATCCCGGGCAAAAGCCCCGGTCAGCATGTTCATGCCGTTAAATTGGGCATGGCTCGCGATGCGGTTAACCTCATCAACAAGCTGGGAGACTTCCACCTGGATCTGCATACGATCCTCATCGGAATAAATTCCGTTGGCGGACTGTACGGACAGTTCCCGCAGGCGGTGCAAAATATCCTGGGTTTCCTGAAGATAACCTTCGGTAGCCTGGATAAACGACACGCCGTTCTGAATATTGCGCTCAGCCTGGTTCAAGCCCCGGATCTGGCTCCGCATTTTTTCGGAGACCGCGAGCCCGGAAGCGTCATCCCCGGCGCGGTTAATCCGCTGCCCGGAGCTGAGTTTTTCTATGCTTTTCGCCACATCGGCGTTGGTTACGCCAAGCTGACGATCAGCATACAGGGCGCTCATGTTGTGATTAATTATCATGTGACCCTCCATGTGTTGAATTGTTCCGGCCATCCATAGCCAAAACTGCGCCGCACGGCAGGCGGGCCGGAAACGCTTTCGCGCCGGCGTCCCGATCCGCTCCGCTACGGTACAAACCGCCCGTCGTCCCGAAAGGAACAAGAAGCGATCCGTACCGTCGTACTGCCCCGAATTTCCTTCCGGAAAAACGGCAACTGGAGAGTATTTGTCAAAGATCCCCGGAAACGGCATCCCGTGACGCCGTTTCCCAAACACCGGCCCGCGCCGTTGTTTTTACTGTTCCGGTTCCGCGACCGGAACACGCGATACAGGCGGAAAGGCCCCGCGGGAATCTTCGGCGCTTTACCCCGAAGATTCCCGTGCAAAACTTTTCCCTATATATAAAATACCGCGTTATTGGAGAAGTTGCAATACCGAAGTAGTGCGCTGGTTAGCTTGGGCCAGCATGGCTGTCCCGGACTGTGAAAGGATTTGATCCCGCGTATAGGTCACCATCTGGTTTGCCATGTTGGTGTCTCTGATACGGGATTCCGACGCCTGCATGTTCTCCGCGCCTATGTCAAGGCCCCGTACCGCGTGTTCCAGCCTGTTCTGATAGGCTCCCAGGTCGGCCCTCTGCTTGTTGATCTTCTTGAGGGCGGCGTCAAGGGTCCCTATAGCCCGGTTGGCGTCGTCGGGGGTTTCGAGGCTGATGAACGATTTGTCGCCGGGGTTGCGGA
>JAIROE010000076.1 GCA_031257715.1 Treponema sp.
ATCCCTGTTAAGGATGTTTACGATCACCGAAAAATCCCCGTTTCTTCCGTCAAGATCGATAAAATCGGTGTACAGCTTTGATATATCCCCCAGCACGTTCATGGGGCCGTCCATCACCACCTGGGTGGGGCTGAGCGTATGGGACACCAGATCGTAGCCCTCGGCAAGGTTCCCCCGTATGTTTGCGATAATGGGCACATACTTGCTGATCTTGCGATCCAGATCAACGAAAATTTCCGGGGGCTCAACGGAAATTTCCAGGGACTCCACCCCCACAGCCGTTCCCTTCTTGCGGACCTGAACAGGCGCACGGTAGGACCCTGCGGCGCTGTATTTGCTGAGGTCGGCATAGACTTCGATATCATCCTCCAGAATGGGGAAAATACTGTTGGCATCCCCCCGCAGGGTCACCCGTATCATGCGGCTGTAGGGAGTCGCCGGAGTAAGGCCGGGGCTTAATTCCAGGACAAGAGGCGCGGAAAAGAAGCGGTCCTCCAGTGTGCTCATGCGGTGAAACACAAAGAGGACAAGCGCAAGGGCGACCGACAGTACCTTGGCCGGCCATTTTTCCGCCATCTTTCCCAGAAGCTTCCTACTGTTCGGCAAAAACATCTTTTCCCCCGTCAATGCCGCCGTCCAGAAGGGAAACGATGGAATCCTTGCGCGCCCCCCTGTCCAAAAGCTCCTTGAGTTTCCGCGTCACCTCCAGCGGCGAAAGGTCGTAGTACAGCTTTGCGTCGTAGGCAAGGCTGATGGCCCCCGTTTCCTCGGAAGCCACCAGAACCACCGCGTCGGACTGTTCCGACATTCCCAAAGCCGCCCTGTGACGGGTACCGAAACTCTTCCGTATATCCTGCTGTTCCGAAAGAGGAAGGAAACAGCCCGCCGCCGCTATCCTGCCGTTTTGTATGACCATGGCGCCGTCATGGAGGGGGCCGTCAAATTCAAAAACCGTAACGATGAGGCCGGAAGAAATCTCCGCGTTTATTCTGGTTCCCGTATCAACGATATTCCTGATGTTGATCTTGCGGGGAAACACCACAAGCATGCCCCGCTTCTGCCGGGCAAGTATCTCCGCGGCGGTTACCACCGCTTCAAGCTGCCCTATACGGGGCCTGTGGTCCGGCCTGAAAAGTTCCCCCTGCCCCAGCCGCATGATGATCTTCCGCAGCTCGGGCTGAAAGACAATGGCGATGGCCACAAAAATCCCGGGCCCCAGCATCGTCAGTATCCAGCGGAGGGTGGTGAGTTTGAAAAAAAAGGCTATGCCGTACACCAGCACAAGGAAACCCGCGCCCTTGACAAGCTGGACCGCCTGCGTCCTGACCAAAAGCTCATACGCCTTGTACAAAAGAAAGGCGAGGAGCGCCACATCCAGAACCTGGCGTATCAGATCGTATACGGAACTAAAGCGCTGAAACCATTCCACCTACTGTCCTTTCATGAGACCGCCCAGCACCTTCACAAGAGAAACGGTCTCCCCAACGTCATGCACCCGGAGTACGGACGCCCCTTTCATCACGGAGAAGGCCAACGCGGCAAGCGTACCCGCAAGATTCCCGCCCGCGCCGTCCCGGCCGGTTTTTCCGGTCAATTCTCCTATAAAGGACTTTCTGGAAAGCCCTACCAATACAGGATAATCTCCGCGGCAGATTTCCGCAAGATGAAAAAGAACGGCGGTATTGTCGGAAAGCCGCTTGCCGAAGCCTATGCCGGGATCGAGGATGATGCTCTCCCGCCGTATTCCGGCGCTTTCTGCGCGCCGGGCCGCTTCCGCAAGATACGAGAACACCTCGGCGGCGGCATCCGCGTAACGGGGGGCATCCTGCATGGTGCGGGGGACGCCTTTCTTGTGCATTAACACCACCGCCGCCCCCCGTTCAGCGCAAAGGCCCGCCATGAGGGGATCGTCTTCAAGGGCGGAGATGTCGTTGATGATGCCGGCGCCTGCATCAAGGGCAAGGCGGGCCACCTCCGCCTTCCGCGTATCCACCGACACGGGAACGGCGGAATGTTTCCGAAAGCCCTCAAGGACCGGAAGAAGCCTCTTTGCCTCCTCCCCGGCTGAAATATACTCCGCGCCGGGCCGGGAAGATTCCGCCCCCAGATCGATGATCGCCGCGCCTTCTTCCGCAAGGGCAAGGGCTCTTTC
Organism: Treponema sp.; assembly: GCA_031257715.1. The sequence continues at coordinate 2,153 of JAIROE010000076.1, forward strand.
AACCGCCGCTTCTCCCAGGGCGCGGCTGGGCGGGTAAAAGGAATCGCCGTTACAGTTGACGATGCCCATGACAAGGGGGGGGCCCGATAAATCAAGAGCCCCGCCGCCGGGAAGCGGAACCTGCCTCCGGGCGCGGAACGCGGGATTCTCCTCCTCCGCCCTGTACCGCGGTCCGTTCACCTGAAAGAGATCGTCCTTGCCGCTTCCCGCCCCGCTTCCCTTTCGTCAAGGAAACGGAGAATATCCGCCCGTATCCCTTCCCCGTCAAGGCGGCCGGCCGCAAGAAGTTCCCTTCTGGTTCCCTGCGCGGCATATTTTTCGCCGGCCGCAAGAACAAGCGTATCGCCCCGGCAGCGCCGGCGCAGCGCAAGCGCCGAGGCGTACTCCCCGAAGCCCCCTCCGCGCATTCCCTCCTCAACAAACACCGTAAGCTCATGACGGTCGATAATATCCGCAAGGTAATCTTCGTCAACCGGCTTGAGGAAACGAAGGTTGTACAGATCGGGAAAGATCCCGTCAAGGGCAAGGGCGGCGGCGGCGTCCCCTGCCTGGGGATAAAGGCTTCCGGTAAAGGCTATGCAGATCTCCCCTTCCCCCCGGCGCACAAATACCCCGCGGCCCCTTTCAAGCGGCAGGGAAAAAGCCCTTTCATCGGGCGGGCAGAGATCCTTGGGGTAACGGATCATCGCGGGTCCCCTGCCGTCTTCAAGGGCGTCTTTCAGCATGAGGGCAAGCTCCGCGCCGCCTGCGGGGGCAAGCAGCGTCAAACTGGGAACGGAACGGAAAAGGGCAATGTCGAAAAGTCCCTGATGGGTTTCGCCGTCTTCCCCCACAAAACCGCAGCGGTCAAGGGCAAAAACCACCGGCAGGTTCTGCAGGCACACATCATGTATAACCTGATCCACGGCGCGCTGCATGAAGGTGGAATAGACGGCGGCCACCGGCTTGAGTCCCCGCGCGGCAAGGCCCGCCGCAAAGGTAACGGCATGCTCCTCGGCTATGCCCGCGTCAAAGAAACGGCCGGGAAAGGCTTTTCTGAATTCCGAAAGCCCCGTTCCCTTTTCCATGGCCGCCGTTACCGCCGTCACCCGGCCGTCGGACGCGGCCGCCGCGAGAAGCGCCTTCCCGAAGACGCGGGTAAAAGACGGCCGCTCTCCCCGCGCCTTCCCGGCCGCCCGGAGTCCTTCTCTTTCCGCCCCGGCCGCCTCCTCCGGTTCCAGGGCGGCGATTCCGTGGTAAGCGCCGGGATCCCGCTCGGCGGAGCCCAGGCCCTTGCCCTTGCGCGTCAGCACGTGGATCACCACGGGCCGTTCCAGTTTCCGCACGTCCTCAAAGACTTCGGCAAGATGCCGTATATGGTGGCCATCTATGGGCCCCACATATTCAAAGCCCAGATCGACGAAGAAGTTGTCCGTGTAAAAAACCGCTTTGACGGCGCGTTTAAGCCGCAGTATGGCGGCAAAGAGAACCTCCCCGCACAGGGGAATACGCTTGACCAGGGAATCAAAGGTGCGGCGGAAGAGCTGGTACTTCTGCTTCATGGAAAGGCGGCTTAAATATTTGGAAAGCCCCCCGACATTGGGACTTATGGACATCTTGTTGTCGTTAAGGATGACCACAAGGGGAAGACCCAGATGCCCCGCATGGGAAAGTGCCTCGTAGGCAAGTCCGCCGGTCAGGGCGCCGTCGCCTATGACTGCGATGGTTCTGGCGCTTCCGCCCCGCAGCCTCTCGCCCGCAAGAAGCCCCAGAGCCGCCGAGACGGAGGTAGAGGCGTGTCCTGTATTGAAGGCGTCGTGGGGACTTTCCGATCGTTTGGGAAAACCGGAAATTCCGCCCATGCGGCGCAGGCTCCCGAAGGAATCAAAACGGCCGGTGAGAAGCTTGTGGGCATAACACTGATGCCCCACGTCCCAGACTATCCTGTCCCGGGGAGAATTAAAAACCCGGTGCAGGGCAATGGTCAGTTCCACCACGCCCAGATTGGAAGAGAGGTGTCCGCCGTTGCTGCTTACCGTCCGGATTATTTCTTCCCGTATCTCGGATGCCAGCCGGTTGAGCCCGCCGAAATCAAGGTCTTTAAGATCTTGCGGCTCATGAATGGAAGACAAAAAAGAATGAAGTTTCATCTTTAATACCAAAAGAGACCGGAAGATGACCTGCCGCCGTTCACCCTATTTGTTCTTGTGTCTGTTTTTCCGCAGCTTTTTCTTGCGTTTATGCGTCGCAATCTTTCTCAGTTTGCGTTTTCGTCCGCAGGGCACTCTGGCGTCTCCTTGGAATCCATCATGATGGAATCCGTATTCAAAATTTGTTCCAGTATGCCGCAGATGCCTGAAAAGGTCAAGGCTTCGAAAACGTATTCGTTGTTTTCTTCGCACCAGTCCTGATACGCCTTGAACAGTTCCCGTATCCGTATCGCCGCCCCTTCCCGAATTGGGCTATCCGCAGATAGATAGCCTCGCCTCCAACAGGTTCGTTCGTAAAATCTCCCTTCAATTTGGTTTGGATAAACAGAAGGTATCAAGGGGTACTCCCGGCTATCCTGCATACAGGGTAAGGCCGGGGAAACGCCTCTTATATACGTAAAATACGCAAATCTACAGGGAAATCGAACAATCTTTCCCCAAAATCCGCTACTTGACATTCGGGGTCGGATCTGCCGTATATTCAAACTGTACCCGCAAGCACTATTGATGCTTGCCCCCGCCGGGCAGTGTGCCCGGCATTTTTTTATACAGACAGGGCCAAGCCTTATGGCCCGGTCCGGCGGGAGCCGTCCGGAATGGATAAAACCAGAGTGAGCGTCTACATAGACGGCTTTAACCTTTACCACAGTACCC
>JAIROE010000129.1 GCA_031257715.1 Treponema sp.
GCTTGCTCCGGAAAATTTACAACCCGTAGAAAAGGTGTAAACCGGTTTTCGTATCAGGGTATGGCCCCAAGAACCCGCTTCGCGGGGGAGAGTACAATAAATTTCCTATCCAACGAAGATACCCAGGAGCTTGCTCCTGGGTTCTTCATTCGGCCCCGGCGCCTTGCGGACTTCGAGAATATGCCGATTAATCTCACTCAAGTTCCGGGCGCGGGGGGGAGCAGGTACATTTTCAATTTGGCAAGGACATCTTCCATATTTATGGGTTTCCCGATGTGATCATTCATCCCCGCCGAAAGACACTTTTCTATATCTTCGCGGAACACGTTGGCGGTCATGGCGATGATGGGAACGGGTCTCCTCCCGGCTTTCCCTTCAAATGCCCTGATAAGGCCCGTCGCCTCATAGCCGTCCATCTCGGGCATCTGGACATCCATCAACAGCAGATCGTATTTGTCAGGATTCTCCGTGAACATACGCACGGCTTCCCTGCCGTTCTCCGCGCAGTCAATCCCAAGGCGTACCGGTTCAAGCATGGTAATAACGATCTCCCTGTTGATATCAACATCCTCGGCGAGGAGTATGAATTTTCCTGAAAAGTCACAGTCGCCGCCGCCGTCTTTCGCCTCCTCTTCCCTGATTTCTTCGGAACGTTTCATCTTCACCGTAAAGGCAAAGATGGAACCCTTCCCTGCTTCCGATTCAATCCAGATAGTACCTCCCATGAGGTTGACAATACGTTTCGATATGGCAAGGCCAAGACCGGTACCGCCGTACTTCCGCGAGGTTCCGCTCTCGGCCTGCTCAAATGACGTAAAAAGCCGCGACTGCTGTTCCCGGCTTATCCCGATTCCCGAATCGATTACGTCAATCCGGATGGTGCACGTCCCCTCGTCTTCCTCAAGAAGCCGGGAGACAAGCCGTATCCTGCCGCCATCCGGGGTAAATTTTACCGCGTTGGAAAGCAGATTGGTGATCACCTGGGAAAGCCTCTGATCGTCGCCAAAGAGCACGGGGGGAATCTGATCATCCGTATGGACCTCAAATTCCTGATGTTTTTCCATGACCCTGAAGTTGATCACATCAACCACCTGCGTAATGATTTTTTCAAATCTGAAATTAACGCGGGACAGCTCCAGTTTGTTTGCTTCGATCTTCGACATGTCAAGAACATTGTTGATGACCCCCAGAAGGTGCGTCGAAGCTTCGTTGATTTTCACAAGGCAGTAATCCTTCCGCTCAATGGTCCGGGCATCCTTTGCAATGGCGGCCATCCCGATAATAGCGTTCATGGGCGTGCGTACTCATGGCTCATGTTGGCAAGGAACGCGCCTTTGGCGCTGCTTGCCCGTTCAGCGTCCTCCCGCGCCCGGTACAATTCCGAAACATCGTTCATCACCACAACTACGCCCCGGCAGCTCCTGTCCTCCTCTTCCGCCGGAGTTATGGCAATCTGATACACCGCCCCGGCGCCCGAACGGAGCGTCGTTTTTTCCTCGTATCCCTGAACGGTGCGCGTCCTCAGAACTTCAAGGCAGCGTTCCCGGGTTCCGGCTATCCAGGAATCCGGCATGACGGTGTTAAAAAGATTGGTAAAGGGAAGGCCCGTCATGTATTGCATATCCTGATAACCGAGGAACGAGACGGTCTTCCCGCTTCCCATGACAAAGCGCATCTCAAGATCCAGCATGAAGATGATGCCGGGGGTGTTCTTGAGAAGGATCTGTTCGTTTTTCTTTATCGCGGCCAGAAGATCATTGACTAGCAGTTGGGAGAACACGCCGATGTCACCGTCCTGTCCTGCCTTTATTGCGGCCGTATTCGATCCGGCCCGCATAAGCTCTCCGTAGGTTGCCTCGAAGCGGTAATGTTTCACCTTTTCGGCAAGGCGGACAAAGGGAAGATACACACAAAACCCCAGAAAGATGTTAAAGATCTGCACGAGGCTGCCGGAAAGGGAACCCGACGCCGCCCAGCCCGAGATGAGCACCGGCGTTGTCCAGGTTATCTTGACGGGACCTGTGGGAAGCATCCCCAAGAACGACGCGGCCCAGGTGGTAATGGTAAGGAGCATGGGCACGGTTACAAACGGAATAAGAAAGACAGGATTAAGGACGATAGGTATGCCGAAAAGCAGCGTTTCGTTGATGTTGAATATCGCGGGAAGCAGGGAAATCTGCCCAATCCGTTTCATGACGCCCTTCCGTCTGGTAAACACAAGGGCCGCAAGAAGGCATATCGTATTGCCCGCCCCGCCCATGGATATGTACACATCGAAGAAGGTCTTGGTGAAGATGAAAGGAGGGGCGTTCCCCGAGGATATGGCGGCCTGATTGGCAATGTCCGCCTGTACATAGAGTTCCTGTGCGACAGGTTCAAGGACATTGGCGCCGTGAATGCCAAAGAACCAGAGGATCTGCTGGACAAGTTCAAAAAGAAGCGCCGTCGTCAGGTTGTTCCCCAAACCCTTGAGGGGAAGGTAGAGAAAACCGTAAAAAAGCTCGTGAATATCGGGCGTGCCAAGAGCGGCCATGATGAACTTGAAGAGGGCAAACACGGCAAGGGTAAAACCGGCGGGGAGGAGGGCGGCAAAAGCATGAGCCATGGACATCCCTGAATCGTCGGCCGGAAACTTGAGCCTGAGAACAGGAAAGCGGAAGAAGAACAGAAGCAGGTGTGCGGAAGCGATACCCAGGACAATGGACATAAAGAGGCCGTTGACCCCCATCCAGGCGTAGGGTATGGCAAATGCGGCGGCGGAAGGCTCGGTAATCACAATGAGGGAACAGAAAGAAACAAGGCCGGCGATCGTGGGATGTATCGTCGTAAGGGGATTTTTCAGGTTGAAACGCTCGGCAATGCTGTAACTGATCGTAAAAACCAGCACCAGAGAGAGAATGGCCAGGGTGCCGTTCCAGACGTACCCGCCGAAATTCCGCCATTGCGGGCCAAAGAGCCATTCCATAAAGATCTGGTACGCGGGAACAGGAAAATTGTTGATCAGTACCGCCCCCGCTCCCGTAATAACCACCGGAATGCTTATGGTGAAGGCGTTGCGAATAATACTGAGTATTTCGGAATTTGCCGCTTTTACCCAAAAAAAGACAAACTGCTTCTCTTTTTTCATAAATTACAGTATAACACAAAAAGCGGAAAACGTTACCGGAAAACCCTGCCGGGCCGGAGGATCAGGGCCAATTCCCGCTGCCCGCAGGCGTACCCCGCCGGCGGCTGGGGGGAGGGGACCTTTCAGGCGCCGGGATTGATAATGACTTTAAGGCTCTCTTTCCCGGAGATGACCGCATCCAGGGCGGTGCCGTATTCTTCCAGCCGGTAACGGCGGGTGATCAGTGCGTCAACCCTGATGATGTTCTTTGTCAAATACTGCAGAGCACGGGGAAAGCAGCGGGTTTGCGCGCAAGAGCCGATCACGCTTAACTCATTGCCGAATATCAGATACGGGCTCACCGCGATGGTTTCCTCTTCGTCGTAGACACCGTAAAAAATAATTTTGGCCCCTTTTTGGCGAACCTGAAACATTGTTCGGCCATACCGCTTGCCCCGGCGGCGTCTATCACGATATCAAAGCCCCTGGAGCACCTTTCCTTTATCAGCCTTTCATTGGCCGCATGATCACCGCGGCGTATCTGCAGGGTTTCCCGTACTCCCATCCTTTCGGCGGCTTTCAGTTTGAACAAGGCCGGTGCGGCAAGCAACACATCCGAAGCTCCGCCAAGCTGGAGGAGTTGAGCCAGAATAATCCCTGTCGGTCCCGCGCCGAACAGCAGGACCTGATCGCCACATTGCACATTGATACGATCCATTACAGCGGCTTGTCCCGGCGGCAATAATAGCAGTCCCCGCAGAGGGACGCGTTGTCCGCCACGACGCGATCTTTGACCGTAAAGTTTCCGGCCCTCTTTCCGGCCTTCTC
>JAIROE010000167.1 GCA_031257715.1 Treponema sp.
GGTCACCATGATCTTCTGCCGTTTTTTTATGGTCCCGGATCCGCCACAGTCTTTACAGGGATGCTCAATGATGTAGCCTTCGCCGCCGCAGCTGGGACAAGTGGACGCCACGGAAAAAAATCCCTGACTGTGCCGCACCTGGCCTGAACCCTGACAGGTGGGACAGGTTTTTTTGCCGGAACCGCTCGCCGCCCCGGAACCCTTGCAGGACGCGCAGGATTCATTCCGGGAATACTGGATTTCCACCTTGGTCCCGAAAATCGCGTCCCGAAAGGGAATTTCTATATCATAGCGGAGATTGGCGCCCTGACGCACCCCTCCTCCTCCGCCGCCCTGCCGCCTGCCGCCGAAGAAGGTGTCGAAGATACCCGAAAAATCCCCGAATATGTCCTCAAAGCCCCGGAAAACCTGCGAATAATCCTGCTGGCCTCCGGCCATGCCTTCGACCCCGGCAAAACCAAATTGATCATAGGTCTGCCGTTTCTGATCATCAGAAAGGATTTCGTAGGCTTCGGTAGCCTCCTTGAATTTTTCCTCCGCTTCCTTGTTCCCCGGATTCTTGTCAGGATGGTACTGGATGGCCAGCCTGCGGTACGCCTTCTTTATATCGTCTTTTGAGGCGTTTTTTTGTACTCCCAGAACTTCGTAATAATCCCGCTTGGCCACAACACCCTCTTTTCCCTCTAAATTCGGGAAGACATTCCCAAAAGCCGCAGCCTTGGGAATGCTCCTGCCGCAAGAAGTTTACTTGTCGTCCACAACCTCGTAGTCGGCGTCTTCGGCGCTCTTGGTGTTGTTTTCACCGCCGCCCGGATCGGCTCCCCCCATGCCGGGACCCGCACCCGCATTGGGACCGCCCTGTCCCTGCTGCTGCGCCTGCGCCTTGTAAATTTCTTCGGCAATTTTGTAGGATACCTGCCGCAGGGCCTCGGTCTTTTCCTTGATGGCGGATATATCTTCACCCTCAAGGGCACGGCGGAGAGCGGCGATGGCTTCTTCCGCACCGGATTTATCTTCGGCGTTGACCTTGTCCCCCAGATCCTTGATGTTCTTTTCGGTACTGTAGATCATGGTATCCGCTTCGTTGCGGACTTCGGCCTTTTCCCTTTCCTTTTTGTCTTCTTCGGCGTGAAGCTCCGCCTCTTTTACCATGCGTTCAATATCCTGATCGTTAAGCCCGGAAGAACTTTCGATGCGTATCTTCTGCTCCTTGCCGGTTCCAAGATCCTTGGCGGACACATGAACAATACCGTTTGCGTCTATGTCAAAAGTAACCTCAATCTGCGGAACGCCGCGCGGCGCGGGCGGAATGCCGACAAGATCAAAACGGCCCAGCGTGCGGTTTTGATTCGCCATTTCCCGTTCGCCCTGAAGCACCTGTATGGAGACGGCGGTCTGGCCGTCGGCGGCAGTGGAGAAGATCTGGCTTTTCCGCGTGGGAATGGTGGTGTTCCGGGGAATAAGCCGGGTCATCACCCCGCCCAGCGTCTCTATGCCCAGCGAGAGGGGCGTTACGTCGAGGAGCAGCACGTCCTTGACATCACCGCCCAGTATGCCGCCCTGAATGGCCGCGCCTATGGCAACCGCCTCGTCGGGATTGACACCCTTGTTGGGCTCTTTCTTGAAAAGATCCTTGACGATCTGCTGTACCGCGGGAATGCGGGTAGACCCGCCGACAAGGATCACCTCGTCGATCTTCGAGGCATCAAGACCCGCGTCTTTCAGCGCCTTGACACAGGGCTCTTTGGACCGCTCCAGAAGATCCTGGACCATCTGTTCAAATTTGGCCCTGGTAAGGCTCTTTTGCAGGTGTTTGGGCCCCGACTGATCGGCGGTAATGAAAGGCAGATTGATTTCCGTGGTCTGCATGGCGGAAAGCTCTATCTTCGCCTTCTCCGCCGCTTCACGGAGCCGCTGCAGCGCCATGCGGTCCTGCCCCAGATCGATACCCGAATCCTTCCTGAATTCCGCAATAAGCCATTCAAGAATCTTGAGATCGAAATCATCGCCGCCAAGGTGGGTATCGCCGTTGGTGGATTTTACCTCAAAGACACCTTCACCCAGTTCCAGAATGGAAATATCAAAAGTGCCGCCGCCAAGATCATAGACGGCGATAGTCTTTTCCTTTTTTTGATCCTTGTTGAAACCGAACGCAAGGGAAGCCGCCGTCGGCTCATTGATAATACGCTTGACTTCAAGGCCGGCAATCTTTCCCGCATCTTTGGTGGCCTGCCTTTGGGCATCGTTGAAATAGGCCGGCACGGTGATTACTGCCTCTGTGACCGTCTCGCCCAGATAATCCTCGGCAGTCTGCTTCATCTTTTGAAGCACAAAGGCGGAAATTTCCTGGGGGGAATATTTCTTCCCCTCAATATCAACCCGCACATCATCACCCTGTTCCACCACGTGGTAGGGGACCCTCCTCATCTCGTTGCTGACCTCCGAATAGCGGCGGCCCATGAAACGTTTTATCGAGTAGACGGTATTTTCCGGATTGGTGATCATCTGGTTTTTGGCCGGCTGACCGACAATGCGGTCCCCCTTACCGGTAAAACCGACGATGGAAGGGGTCGTTCTGCCGCCTTCGGAATTCTGGATAACTACCGGCTCGCCGCCTTCAAGAACGGCCACGCAGGAATTGGTTGTGCCAAGGTCTATGCCTATTATCTTACCCATCTTAGTATATACTCCTTCCGTTTATTGATTTATATATCCCAGAATACGTTCTTTATGAAACTGCGCCTACCCATTTTTATCCGCCCCCCCGCAGTCCGAGGAACCGGCCGGGGCCTGTTCAGCGGGAGCGGAATCCGGCGCGGCGGAATCTTCGCCCGATTCGGGCATAAGCACCTTTACTTTGGCGTTCCGTATCACCCTGTCTTTAAGAATATAACCCTTAAGGAAATCTTCCCCAACCAGGGGCTCCGTCACACCGGCCGATTTTTCCATCATGATAGCCTCGTGCCGGTTGGGATCAAAAGGCTCCCCCGCGGAGACAAAACGCTTAAGCCCCCACTTGCTTTCCAACTGGGAGGAAAGGCGCTTTTCTATCATGTCTATGCCTTCGTAAAGACCGGCAAAGTCGCTGGAATTCGCGGCCGATTTAAGGGCCCGCTCAAAATCATCAATAACGGGAATAATATCCAGAAGAAGGCTCTGATTGGCAAATTCAATAGCCTCCTGCTTTTCCCGGTTCATCCGCTTGCGGAAATTCTCAAAATCGGCCGCCTTGCGGAGAAGCTGATCCCGCACATTGGCAAGCTCCGCCTCCAGAGCGGCAACGCGGACCTCCGCCGAAACGTCCCCGGAACCGTCCTGCCGGGCGGAACCGTCCCCCCCGGACACACCGCCCGCACCCGGCCCCTCCGCCCCCCCGTCAGGCGGAATACCGGCGGCCGCGTTATTTTCCGCCGTGTCCTGTGCGGGAACAGTGTTTTCAGCTTTTTTATCTACCGGCTCACTCTGACGCCCATGATGAGCGTGATGTTTTGACATGGAAACTTCCTGTAATTGGTTTTGTTAAAAAATACATAAACCCGGCCTCAAGGTCAAGGAAAATCAGCAAATTCCCGCATAATTCGGGCCAAAAACGGAAAAACGCGCCATATTCGGATGATTTCCGGCGGCCGTCGCTCTTAGCCGCTCTTATATGAAAAGCAGGGCGGCGGAAAGCACGGTAAGCGCGTAAATCAGGATACGGTAATGTTTTTCGGAGATCATCTTTACCAGAAAAACCCCCATAACGGCCCCAATGATGATGACCGGAACCATCATCGCGTCAAGAACAAGGCCCCCAAGCGTGATATTGTGCCAGACAAAGTGCTGTATGGGCAGCTTGAGCACGTTTACCAGAAGATAAAACCACGCGCCGGTCCCGACAAATGATTTTTTGGGAAGCCGCATGGAAAGAAGGAAAACCGACATGATGGGACCGGCCGCGTTTCCTATCATCGTGGAAAAGCCCCCCAGGATACCGAAAACGGCGGCAAACCACCACGAAGCGGGCGCGGACCCCGCCGCCCCGCCCCGGGTCCGCAGGTCGTTCCAGAGCATCACAACAAGCCCGCCGATGATACACAGGGCAATGAGGATCTTGAAAAGCCTTTCGGGAACAAAACGGTCAACGGCAAGGGCCACGGCAAACCCCGCCACCGCCCAGGGGAGCAGGCGGACGATATGCTTCCAGTCCGCGCTCCGGCGGTACCAGAGCACCGCAAGAACATCCCCAAAGCACAGCATGGGAAGAATCACCCCGGTCGATTCCTTTGCCCCGAAGATCAGGGCCATCACGGGAATGATCACGGTGGTGATGCCGCTCATACCGGTTTTGGAAAGCCCTATGCAGAACCCCGCGAACACAACCGCGGCCCACTGCCAGGGCGAAAAGGCGAATGTCACAAGCTTAATCCCGCGCCATGGTGTTTCCGGCACATGCCGCACAGTTTATCACACCTGAAAGAAACCATGCAACAATGCAATGTGCTTCGCACGATGCCGCACACCTTTGTGGCAATGGGGGCCGAAAAACTGCAAGAATTTCGGCAAAACCAACCGGGTTTTGCAAGAAGCTCAAGGGTGCAAAATGAAAGGACACCATAAGAATGTTTCGGGGGTCCTGTCA
>JAIROE010000199.1 GCA_031257715.1 Treponema sp.
AAGACCCCGGTCGGCGATAATCCCCGGCGCCCGTGAGATAAAAAGATCGACATAACCCGAAGGCAGTTCAGCCTTCATAAAGGAAAAAAGCGTGCCGTTGAGCGCGGAACTTATTGCCCCGTCAAGCCGGCTTGCCGCCCACCCTCCCCCGCTTCCGGCGATCTTGAGTATGCCAAGGGGAGAGCCTTGCGGACTGGAAAGGCCCGCGGCAAGGCCTTCGGAAATGACGCTCAGGAGGGAACCTTTCAGGGCCGAATCAAAAGCGCCGGGCCAGGAAACACGGAGAAAGAGCCAGCCGGCGGCCGCGGGGTTCACCCAGTTTGATCCCAAACCGCCGAAGCTGTACTTCACCACCGCCATGGCGAACACCGCTCCCAGTACGGCGTACAGGGGATGGATCCGGTTGGGCAGGAGCAGGACAAGCACCAGCGCCGACGCGGCGGCGCTTCCGTCCTTGAGGGCGTCAAAACCCCGCTCCCGCCAGGTTAAAAGCAGTTCCACAGCCAGCGCCGGCGCCAGCGCGGAAAGGGCAAGAACGAGGGAGGCGAAGGAATCCGTCAGGGCGGACTGCATGATCGCCGCCAGGGCGCAGAAGGCCGCCGTCCACATTCTCCCCGGCGTGGGGCGGGCAAGGCTGACCTGCGGACGCTGTTTCAGAAGGAATTCCTGTTTTGCCATTATGCCTTTCCCCTCCCGAAACCCGCATCCCCCAAAATACACGCGGAAAGGGGAAGGCGCGAAGGACATACCACATCGCAGCAGCCGCAGCCGTGACAACTATAGTTGTCGTGGTAACTGTAGTTGTCGCGGGAACTGTAACTGCCGCGGCCGCCCCTGTCATGGTTCCCTGCCGTCCCGGTCTTTGGCACGGGAGGAAGCATAAAACCGCGCAGGGTCTTCTTGTAAAGCTCCTCGGGGTCAAGGCCCACGGGGCACACCGCCCGGCATTCCCCGCAGCCGATACAGTTCTGCACACGGCTGCGCGTATCCATCCTGTTTTCAAGTATGGCGAATACCGCGTAGCTTGTCTTTACGACAGGCTCGTCAAGATCGGCCACCGGCCGGCCCTGCAAAGGAGATCCCGTCGCGATTCGTTTCGGCTTGTTGACAAAACCGCCGCATTCGGCAAAGACCTCGCCTATGCGGGTCCCGAGGCGTACTTTCATCACCTGCGGCATCTTGACCGCCGATCCCCCCACCGCCACATAGCGGTCCAGTATGGGTTTTTTGAGCTTGACCGCATCGTGAACCGCCGCAAGGGTGGCGGGCCCAAGAACAAGGAGAGATCCCGGCTCAATCAATTCCTTTTTGGCGTAGCGGCGCAGCACCAGTTCCAGTTCCCGCCGGTTGCGCTGGGGATAACGGGAACCGGCCAGCATGAGGGAAGAAGGAATATCCCATCCGCCGGCCTCGGCCATGAGGGCTTCGCCCAGCTCCCTTTCTCCGTGCGACAGAACAAAGACGACGCGGTTTACCCGTCCCGCCCGGCTCATGATGAGCGCCCCTTCCGCCACAGCCTTGATCCGTTCCCGGCAGAGCAGCCTGTCGGCGGCAAGCCAGGGATCGTCAAAGACACAGCGGACAACCAGCGTATAGGGCTCCGGGGAATTCCTCAGGGAGGAAAGCATATCCGCCACCGGATAACCGGAACCTTCCATTTCCACTATGCCGTATTCGGAAATGATGCGCTGAAGTTCAAAACAGGTAAGGCCTTCCCAGGGGAAGATCTCTTCCTTTTTGCCCAGCTTTTCAAAACTCCCCTCAAGGCGTATCACCAGGGCGTCATTGACGGAACCGTACCCCTTCCACGACACCATGCGTATCACCCGGCCGGGAACGGTGGCGTGAATGTTGGCGGAACCCCGGCCCTGCCCCCTGGCAATGATCATGCCTTCGCGGACCATGTCCCCGATGGAAACAACGGGATAGGCCCGCGCTCCGGCGTGCTGAATCAGGGGAATGACCGAAAGACCGGGGAGACAGGCGACTACACTGGGACCTTTTACCGGGACCGCGGGATCTTCCAGAGAAATTCCCCCCCGGGGAAAAGAATACACTTTTGTCATAACCATATATGCTCCGGGGCGTTTACCATCCTTCGTTTATATAATACCATGTTTTTCATTTTTTTGCCTCCCCGCCGGGGCCGTATCAGGACCAAAAGGGAACAGAGAAAAAGCAGCAGAACGGGAACCAGTTCCCGTACACCGGGAAGCGGGACCGCCGCGCCATGGCCCGCGTTTTCCAGAAAATCCGCCAAATCGGCAAGGGGAAAGGGAGGTATTTCCTGATAAAGTTCTTCCGGTTCAGGCTGAACGGGAGAGACGGCCGGCGTTTCGGGGAGCCCCTCCCCGCCTGAAACATAGCGGTAATAGGCGGAATCCCCGCCGGAAAGGGGCCTGTAGGAAAACCCGGCCTGAAAGGCGGCGTGGGCCAAATATTCTTCTCCGGAGACAAGATGTTCCCTTTCCGCGGCAATCGTCCCGCCGTTGACGGTTACCCGGCCGGCGGACAGCGCCGGAACAAGGGCCAAAAGTGAAGCCAGAGTAAAAGGCAGGGCCTGAAGGGGAAAAAATACCGTCTTTACCCCCTCCTCAAGAATGGGAACCGCCCTGAACCGTACATGTTCTTCCTCCCTGCCCCGCAGAGACTCCAGCCGGACGGAAAAAGCGAAGATTCCCAAAACCGACAGGGCGATGATCCCTGCGGTCACCCGTTCAAAAACAGTCCCGAACGCCGCGGCGGCGGCGTAACAGGCAAGCAGAACCGCGGCGGGAACCAGCAGTTTCCGGTAGGGGACAAGGCATTCCCAAAGGCGCATATCCCCCGAATAATCGCGGTACCGGCGGCAGGCGAACCATTCGGCGAGCGGTTCGGCAAGGAGGCGGGTAAGGCCGGCAAGAAGTCCCGCCATGACCAGGGAACGGGGACCGCCCGTCGAAAAGGCCGCCATGACGGGGAGAACAGCGGCGGCGGGAAACAGGGGCCTTGAAAGGAAGAGAAAACCCAGGCCCGCCGCGGAAAAAAGAATGACGAATGGGTACAGGGACGGGCCATACCCGTAAAAATCAAGGGAAAAAGAAACACCGGCGGCGCCGGGAAGAGCCTTCTGAAATTTTTTAAGGCCCTTTCCGGTCATGGGGACAAAGAAAAAGCGCCTGCCGTCATGCACAAAAAAGGAACGGAGCCTTTCGGCATACCCGTCGTTCCGGGGATCAAACGGGAAAACCCGTTCGTCCCACCTCTCCAGCGGGATGCGTTCCAGTCCGCCGAAGTCATCGAGAAAAACCCACATTCCCGATTCCGAAAGCACCCCGGAAGGCTCGATCCCCGCAAGCACGGCAATTTTTTCGCGCGTTTGCGCGTCGGGAACGGCTTCATCCACCGATATAACGGCATACCCGCCGGCCGTGCCGCCGTCATACCGCCCGAGAGCCCCTTCCCTTACGGCCCGAACCGTAAAAAAAGCGCCCAAAAGGAAAGAAATGACGAAAAGAACCGCCGCTTGCAGCCGTACCGACATGAAAACCTACAGAACGGCGTAGGCCGCGGCGATAAAAACACCCATGAGGGCGCCGATTATCACTTCCAGAGGGGTATGGCCATGAATTTCCTTGACGGGATGGAATTCAACGCCGTCCCTTTCCGCCAGTTGACGCCCCAGGTTATTGAGCGTCCTCCCCTGAAGCCCCGAAGAACGGCGGACCCCCATGGCATCCCGCATCACGATAAAGGCAAAAAAAAGGGAAACCACAAAAAGATCCGAACGCAGGCCGTCCCGGAACGCCACCGCCGTGGCGATTGCGGCAACCATGGAAGAATGGCTTGAGGGCATACCGCCGGAACGCCAAATAATTGTCTCCAAAAGTTCCCTGAGGCTCCGCTTCCTGCCGCCCAGCAGCACCACCGCCGTTTTTATCAGTTGAGCCATGAACCAGCTTGAGACGGCGGACAGAAAAATGGGATTCTCAAAAAAACTCTTGATCGATTCCGCCCGCACGGCTATGACAAGAGGCACTACACGCCCCCGTTCCCTTTTTCATCATTCATGCCTACCATTCATATCACAGTTCCGGGAAAAAAGCCATGGCGTTGACACTATTCCATAATTATTTAGTGTCTGTCTAT
>JAIROE010000268.1 GCA_031257715.1 Treponema sp.
GTTTGATAAAATCCAACACAATGGAGATCCGGAGGAAGCTGGTCATCAGAATGATGATGCTCGGGGCAAGCGAAAGGACGGTGAGGAGGAGGAGAAGCTGGAGGGAAAAAGCCACTTCCTGCCCCGTCGCCGGGTTCCGCACGGAAAGGTCTATGAAGGGAACGACCGGCGCCCCCGGCGCGGGCGGCATGGCGACGGTCCCCTGCGCCGCGAGGTCCGGAAAGGGCTCGTCCTGCGCCTGTACCCCGGACGCGAGAAACAGGAAAAACGCCATGAAAAAAAACAGGCCCGCGTTTTTCATGCTACAGTCCCTTAAGCCGCTCCCGGCGCCTGCGGATGTTGTCCGCTCCGGGAGGCCGCGGCCCCTGTATGCCCATGCGGGAAAGGAGGCTCCTGAAATCAAGATGACCCGGGCTTTCGGCGCTCCGGCGGCCCTGTTCCAGCATCATGGCGCTTATGGCGTTTTCGTCGGTTATTTCCGAAATAAGATTCACGCCCGAGTCCGCGGAGCCGACAAGCCAGGCTTTTTCACCGACGGATATAACGTGAACAAAACGGCCGGCCCCAAGTCCCGCCGTAGACAAAATTTTCAGGTTGGGATCAGTCTGGAGGGATGGTCTGGACGCTTTTTTCATGAAGAAGATAACGCCATACACGGCCAGCGCGATGACAATGAGGACAAGGATCATCCTCACGATAAGGCCGGCGGAAGCGGCCCCCCCCGGCGCTTCACCCGGAGGATCATCCCCCAGAACAATGGCGCGTTCGGCATCTTCCCGTGCGGCGGAGGGAGCCTCCTCCTCAAGGGGGATCTCTTCCGTCTGTGTAAACGCACGAGGCGCGTTCATGGAGAATATCAGGAATAAATACGCCGCAATGCGGACGGCGCCACGGCATCTGTACAGTTTTTCCCCTCCCAAGTACAAACTGATTTAATATATTATATATTCATTTGAAATTAATATCAACCCATTTCGTTCATCCGCTCCATGGGAGAAACGATCTCCGTAACACGGACGCCGAAATTTTCATCAATAACCACAACTTCGCCTTTGGCAATGAGTTTATGATTAACCAGTATGTCCACCGGCTCGCCGGCAAGCTTGTCCAGCTCTATGATCGTCCCCTCGCCCATTCCCAGAATTTCCTTGATGAGCTTGCGGGTACGGCCCAGTTCCACGGTCATCTCCATGTAGACATCCATGATGAGACCTATGTTTCCGGCTTCCTGCGAAGACGCCCTGGGCATCAGGCTGGGGAACTGAACGGACTGAACGTTGGCGGGCTGTCCCATCATGCCGCCTCCCATATTGCCCATTCCCATATTGGGCATCATCGCTCCCATACCCATACCCATATCCATTCCGGGCATTCCCGCATTGGGCATCGCCCCCATCCCCATATTCGGCATTCCCGCATTCGGCATTACCCCCGCGCCGGGCATGGCGCCCATCGCGGGCGCGGGCTGGCCGGTAAGGGCGCGCGCAATATCGCCCGCCACCGAAGCGCCGAAGACTTCCCATATTTGATGGACGTTTCCGTCCCCCAGATCAAGCTGATAAACCGCACAGGGAAAATCCCCCGCGGGCAGGGCCGCGGCGGCCTTGGGCACATTCGCCGCCTCGGGCGATATTGACGCGATGGATTTGTTGCCCGTCTTGCCGGTAAGGCTCGTGATCTGGGTTCCCACCAACTGCGAAACAACTTCACCTATCACCGACATGGCCATTTCATCCAGGGTGATGTTCTCTTCCTTGTTCATGAGGCTGGCGATGGCCCTGGCGGTGACTTCGGGGATGATGAAAGAGTGTTCCCCCGGAAAACCGGAAGTGAAATCGGCCTTGACCGCCGTTACCGTATCGGGAAGGGCGGAAAGAAACACATCCCTGTTTGAAAATGATACCTGGGGCCCCCTGATGGTAACCGTGCCGCCTGTCATCATGGAAAGGTTGGAGGATTGGGCCTCAACCGTGGACGACAAAAAGCCCTCCAGGGCCTGCCGGTCGCTTTCGGAAGGACCTGCCGTCATGGTGGCGGACGGAGACGCCTGGGGCGCCGCCCCCAAACCTGAAGAATCTACGCCGGCCAGCAATGCGTCTATTTCATCCTGAGAAAGTGCGCCGTCACTCATGTCAATTCCTCCCCTTCGGACGCGAGCTCTTCAAACTCTTCCTGTTCAAGCTCCGCGATTTTTTTGGTGATCTGCACCGCCATTTTCTTCCCGATCACGCCGGGGCGGCACAGAAACTTCCGTTTGCTGCCGATGTTAAGCGAATAAGGGTCGCCGATACGGGTGTTATACAGCCGTATCACATCCCCTGCCTGCAGGGAAAGCACGTCCCGCACGGGGACATTTATCTTTCCTATTTCGGCCACTACATTAACATCGACAGTTGAGAGCTTGTCCTTTAGTACGCTGAGATTTTCCGTGGTCGCCCCCCGGCGCACCGAAGAATACCAGAACTGGGCGGAAAGTTTTCCGATAATGGGCTCTATGGTTATGTAGGGGATACAGAAGTTCATCATCCCTTCCACCTCGCCGACTTTGGTCTCAAGAGTAACAAGGACCACCATTTCGGTAGGAGGGACAATCTGGGCGAACTGCGGATTTGTGTCTATCTGCCCCAGCCGCGGCCGGAGATCGATGACCGTGGTCCAGGCCTCCCGCATGTTTCCCAGAATGCGGACGATGATCCCTTCCATGACGGAAGTTTCAATATCGGTAAGTTCATGCTGGGCCTTGGTCCCTTCCCCCGTACCCCCGAAGAGGCGGTCTATGATGGAAAAAGTTACCGCCGGGTCAATTTCGAGGATTGCGTTTCCCTTGAGGGGGTCCATGTTGATGATCGCCAGGGTTGTGGGGGTGGGAATGGAACGGATGAATTCCTCGTAGGTAAGCTGATCGACGGACGCCACATGGACGTGGACCATGGAACGGAGCTGGGCGGAAAGGCTCGTAGTGGTAAGGCGCGCAAAAGTCTCGTGCATGATGGAAACCGTGCGGATCTGCTCTTTGGAGAATTTGTCGGGCCTTTTGAAATCGTAGATCTTGATCTTGCGGGTATCCGCCGCGGGCCTGAAATCCTCCGGCTCCGTATCGCCGGCGTTTATCGCGGTGAGAAGCTGATCAATTTCCTCCTGGGACAGAACTTCGGTCAAAATGCTACCCTTTACGCCTTGTCGTTACGCCATATATCATAACCGCATACTACCGGATATTACCAGTTTTTATCTCCGCATGCAACCATACGCAGCCGGCGTTTTAGTACATTTCCATCACGTCAAGCTTGTTGAAGAGGATATTCCTGACTTTGGCGGCGTCAAGGTAACGTGTGTTAAGCTGGTCTCTGATTTCCCGCTTCAATGTTCCCTCGTTTTCCGGGGCAAGCTCCAGCGCGGTTTTCTGGCTGAAGTAGTTCCGCACAAAATCCCGCAGTTCATACTGGCGGCCGGTTAATTCGGTCTGGGCCGCGTTGTCGTTCAGATCATACTGGATGATCATGTCAACGGTAACCGAATAGCCGGTACTGTCTTTTGTCTTTGTTGTTACAGGTCCTATGAGGGTAAACGCGGCGTATTCGGGACGCTTGCCCACATAGGGATCGGTGGGATCGGTTATCACCGTTCCCGATTTTCCGCCGCCGGCCACTATTTTTACGGTAAAAAACGACACGGTAACGATGACAAAGACCGCCCCAAGTCCTATGGCGGCGAATTTAAGGATAGTCGGAAGTATCGCGCCCAACCCGGACGTTTTTTTTGGAGAACTGCCCAATCCCGCGGCGTCACCGTCGCCAAGTTCCAGCTCTTCACTGTCTGACATAGATCCTCCCCTTATTTGATCCTAACGCACAAGCGGCCTTTTTTGCAAATTACGGCAATTACAGGTGCCCTTCGTCAAGAATAATGACGTCCACCCGCCGGTTACTGGCCCTGCCTTCCGGGGTATCGTTCCGCGCAAGGGGAACCGTATCGGCAAAACCCGCCGCCTGAAATCTCCGCTCGTCTACTCCTATATCGGCAAGATAATGAAGTATATTAATGGACCGGGCCGCCGAAAGTTCCCAGTTCGATTCCCAGGGGCCGTCTTCGGCAACCGCCTCGTTGTCGGTATGGCCTTCGAGGCGTATCTTCCGCGGCCTCCCGTCGCTGTCGGTGAGCTCCGGCGAAGAAAGGAATGTCGCAAGCCTCAACAGTATGTCCCGTGTTTCGTCAATGTTGATTCGGGCGCTCGCCGGCCTGAAAAAGGTATCCCCAACGAGGGTTATCACCAGCCCCCGTTCGTCGTGGGTAATGCGGACCTTGTTGGAATTGATCTCGGGCGTAAAAAGGCTCACCGCCCTGCGGAGGGCGGTCCCCAGGGAACGGCCCCGTTCCGTGGACGGCAGGGCCATGACGGTATTGCCAAGATCCGCACTGCGGCCCGCCGAAAGGGTACGTCCGCCGGCAAGGGCCCCAAGGCCCCCTGTCCGCATGGAGGCGGCGATTTCCTGCATCTGGGCGGAACTGGACTCATCGGGGTTAAACATAATGGCAAAGAAACAGAGCATGAGGGTAACAAGATCCGAATAGGTAGTGAGCCACCCGGATGTTGCTTCGGTAACCTGCCGCTTCTTTTTCGCCATGCCTAATCCTTGAGGAGCTCCGCTTCAAGGGTCCTGCGATCGGAAGGATTGAGATAGGCCAGAAGCTTCATGACGAGGATACGGGTATTGTCGCCCGCCTGAATGGAAAGAACCCCCTCGATTATCATTTCCTTCACCATTGATTCCTTTGCGTCCT
>JAIROE010000374.1 GCA_031257715.1 Treponema sp.
GGAGCAAGCTCCTGGGTATCTTCGTTGGATAGGAAATTTATTGTACTGGCGTGGTCCATACCCTGATACGAAAACCGGCTTACACCTTTTCTACGGGTTGTAAATTTTCCGGAGCAAGCGCGAACCGGAGGTTCGACGGGGTATGGACCACGCCTTCCAATCAAAAAACATGCGGCCCGAAAAAATGTCGTCTGGTTTGATTTGACCGGATATTTCACAAATGCCGGCGGTGGCATAAAAACGGAATTGTTCGATTATACAATGCTGCATTTGTCTCCGTTGGGGTATAAACTGTGGCGGGAAAAATTGACGGAACTGTTATCCACATTGCCCTGAGCTTGCCCTGCCGGGTCTTTACCGGGTATGCTTGAAACATGGAAGACGTTATCGCCCTGCTCCGCGAATCGGGCGCCATGCTGGAAGGGCATTTTCTTCTTTCCTCGGGCCGCCATTCGGACAGGTATTTTCAGTGCGCCCGTCTTTTTCAGTATCCTGCCCGCGCGGCGGCGGCCTTTGCCGTAACGGCCGGACGGATCAGGGCCGACATTGCCGCGAAAAGGCTTGCCGTAGACGCCGTTGCGGGTCCTGCCATGGGGGGAATCATTCCGGCCTATGAGCTGGGCCGTCAGTTGGAGCTTCCGGCGTTTTTTACCGAACGGGACGAGACGGGCGCCATGTCGCTGCGCCGGGGCTTTGATGTGAGATCCGGCCTGCGCGTCCTTATCGCCGAAGACGTGGTCACAACGGGAAAGTCTTCAGGCGAATGTGCCGCGGTTCTTGAAAAGCTGGGGGCGAAGGTGACGGCCCTTGCCTGCGTTGTGGACAGGCGGACGGCGGGGGCCGGCGTCCCCTGGCCGCTTTACGCCGCGTGCAGGGTTGACGCCGCCAATTGGGAGGCCGAATCCTGCGAGCTGTGCGGACGCGGCATTCCCGCGGTCAAACCCGGTTCGCGCCGCACCTGACGCGGGAACCGCGGCCGGGGCGCAGCGGTTACGCGCGCGCGGCGCTGTCTGCGGCCGGCCCTACAGGTAGGGCAGTACCTTCTGTCCGGCCAGCACCTGATCCAGATCGGCAATTACTTTGTCTGTATAGGCGGAATAGGTGGAAAAGACGCTGCCGCCGTTGTAGTTGACAAGCACCCTGCGTGAACCGGTGGAATAAAAGCGTATGCGTTCGGGATCTTTTTCGCCGCGGTACCGGTACACAATTTCAAGAAAAGGCGCGGGAAGAGACGCGGGAGAAATATCCGTCCGGTCCTCGTAGGAAGCGGTAAGCAGCGTCTGGTAGTAGGAGCGGAATACGGATGTGTCCACATCAATGCCGCCCGCTCTGACCTTCAATTCGTCCTCTTCGCCTGAAAGGGTAAATTCCACAGTCCGTTCCGGCATCCGCACTTCAACCGCAGCAACGCTGTCAATGAAGGGAAGCGTGATGAGTTTTTCCATCAAATCAAACCATGAAACGGAAAGCCAGGGAAGAGCCGAAGCGGCGGCTTCAAAAACAAGATTTGATCCTTCTTTCATTAAATACACGTTCCCCGCGGAATCGGGCCTGGAAGCCCGGACGGCAAAACCTCCGAGCCCTTTTTCAAGGGTCCCGCTTACCGAGACGGTGGACCATGGATCGGCAAGCCCGTAGGCCGCAAGGTCCGGATCTTTGGCAACGGCCCTTGAGGCCCGTATGCCGAAAATTCCCTGCAGGATGGGAGCGCCCTTGTCAAGGCTGAACCGGGCTTCAAGGGGAGAGGTAAGCCTGAAGGGACCCTCCATGATGCCCTCCGAAGCATCGCCCGTCCGGGATTCCTTTAGAACCGTTATTTCTTCGCCGCGGCGCACCGCCCCTCCAAGGCGTATCGAATCACACACAAAGCTCCCCGCCCCGTCATCAACAGGCGCGGGAGTCACCGAGAGATCGGCAAAATCAAGGGCGCGTTTGAAGAAATTGCCCAGGCTCCAGGATTCCGCCAGATAGACGGCGGAATCCCCTTCTTTCGCGGTATAGACGCTGGAACCGTCGGGGGCGTCATTGCCAAGGTACAAAACCGCCCGTCCGCTTTCCGTCTCAACGCGGACTTCCGCGCGGGGCGGATCGAGACCGAACGGGGCAAGTTCGGCGGGAGCCTCATCAACGAGGCCGCGGGAAATCAGTCCCGCAGGTATCTCCAGCATCCGCCCGAGATCCCAGTCCGACATGGCGGAATCCTCAAAACCGGCAATAAACGGCCCGGCGCTGTCCGGCGCGGCATCGGCGGACTGTTCCGCCTCCGGCTTTCCGGGAAAGACGGTGAATTCCCCCTCGGCGTTTTTAACGGTGACGCTTTTTATTCCCTCAAGCTGCAAAATATATTCTACAGGCGGAATCTCGGCCGCGGCGGAGGCATCCGCTTCCGGCTTTAACAGGATAAAGGCCAGGAACGCAAGAACGCCGCTTGCCGCAAGAATCAGAACAAGAAAAATAACGCGCTTCTTTGGCAATTCCCGTCTCCTCTACTTGTGCCTGCGGCGGAGCCACACGGCTATGCCGGCCCCCAGCACCCCCAGGGGGAAGATCACCACAAAGACAAGACCCATCACAAGAATTATGCCGGCGGTAGCGCCCAGTTCCATGGAACCCAGCGTCTTGTCCTGAACATAGATCCGGTCTTCTCTGCCCGCCAGCGTTCCCAGGAGTTCAAGAAAATACCCTGAATTGGCGATGTTGGGGCTTCCCAGAAAAAACTGATCCACCGCACTAAGGGAGCCTGAAACCAAAACATGGTTCCGCACAATGTCGCCCGACACGTTATTCCGCGTGGAAGAGCTTAACACAAGAACAGGTACATCCCCCACCATCGACTGCTCGTCGGGGACCCAGTCGGACGCGGCATCCGCCGGAAGTATCCCCGAAGTGGGGGAATAGCGGATAAGCGGTTTTACCGAACGGTAGCGCCGCCCCTCAAAGAGAACGCCGAGCGGATGGGATTGGGGAATCACCGCCTGCAGCCCCTGCAGCTTCATGTTTTTCGAATAGGTGTCTTCGGCATAATCGCAGAGGGCGATGAAAGGCGAATTCATGAGGATGCGGTTCGGGTCGGTCTCAAAGACCACGCCGCTCTGCGTCTCTATGCCCCATTCGGCGAGAAAGGCGTCCAGATTCGGCAGTGAAGGCCGGGCGGATGAAGCAAGATAAAAAAGAACCCGGCCGGTGCTCCCTTCAAGAAAGTTGTCAAGCTTTTGGGTTTCATCAAGCGAAAGATCCCGGGCGGGAGCCGCAAGGAGGAGCACCGAAACGCCGTCCGCGATTTCTTCGGTCATAAGGTTCTGGTTTATCACTTCCCATGCGTTAAGCTTGAGGAGCTCCACAAAGTCAGGCACTTCCTCTTCCCCATGACCGCCCAGAACCGAAACAAGGGTCACCTTTCTGCTGGTGATGGCAAGCAGGGCCGACGTCATGGCCTGTTCCGCCTTGGAGGAAGTCACATAACTCCCGCTGTAGTCGCTGCGGACATTAAACAGATCCGTCGCGGAAAGAACCCGCGATTTTCCCCTTGCGGTAATGAGAATATCATTTACCGCCAGATTCCGGTCGGGATATTGGGAATTGAAATTGGGATTCCGCAGCAGATCCAGATAGGTAAGCTTCACCCGGGAGGAAAGCTGGGAATACCTGCGTATCACCTCATTGGCTTGGACAAAATACTGCGCGGGACTGGACGAGGTAAAGCGATCCTCCGTGTTGAGCACAAAAATCTCGACATCTTCATCCAGCGAGGCAAGGAAATCCTTCGTATCCTCCGAAATCTCGAAGATCCTGTTTTCCGTTAAATCAATGCTCAGGGGATACCTGTTGAAGATCGCGGTAACCGCCGCGTTGAGAAGGGCGATGAAGATGATCACCGCCGCGGTGATGGCCGTGGAAAAGATTCCGAAACGGAAATTTCTGCGTTTGAAAATATTCAGCATAACATATCCTTGTTGGCGGAAAACAAATAAAGGCTTAACTCCATCTTCTTTTCTCCAGCACACGGGTTGTCAGAAACAGAAAGGCAACACAGACGCTTGCGAAATAGAAGAGGTTGGCCGGCCCCAAAAGCCCGTTGGTAATGGGGGTGTAACGCTTAAGCAGGGAAAGGGAACTCATGAACGCGGCAATCTTCTGGTTGGGAATTATCTGGGGAAGCGAATCCAGAAGGAATATGGCCAGCATTACCACGAAGCCTCCGATGGCGGCTATCGCCTGGTTTTCCGTAAGCGACGAAATGAACTGGCCTATGGAAATAAAGGCAAAACCCAAAAGGAGCAGCCCTATGTAATTCCCCCAGATCACCGTCCAGTTCATCCTGGCAAGAAAACTCAGCGCTATGGCGTACACCAGAGTAACGCTGATGCCCGCGATGTACACCAGAGCCGCCGCGAAAAACTTGCCCGCCACTATGCCCCCAAGGCTGATGGGCGCGGTAAGGAGAATCTGATCAGTCTTGTGCCGCTTGTCCTCGGTCATCAGGCGCATGGTGAGGATGGGAGTAAGAAACATGATGATGGTCATCAGCACCTGAAACACCGGCGTCAGCACCGACGAATTGGCAAGCAGCACCCCGAAAAGAAGAAAGTACCCCGAAAGGAGATACACGACCCCCAGGTACACATACCCAATGGGAGAATTGAAATACGCGGAAAGTTCCCGCCTGATTATCGCCTTCATGCGCCGCCTCCTTCGCCGTCCGCGGAACCCTCGCCGTCCGGTTCGGCCGCTTCGCCTTCGGTTCCTGCCGTTTCGCCTGATGTTGCCGCTTCGGCGGGGCCGGCCGCCTCACCTTCGGGGCCGGCTGTTTCACCTGATTCGCCCGGTTCGGCCCCGGTGTCGGCCGTCCCGGCGAGCACGGAAACGGCGGAGCTGTCACCGGCGGTAAGCCGCAGGAACACGTTCTCCAGGGACACGCCGCTTTGGCGCAGGGAGAGTATGGGCCAGTTGTTTTCCGCAAGCACGCGGAAAAGATCCCGCCTTATGTCGCGGCCCTCTTCGCTCTCAAGGACAAATTCGGCCGCTTCGCCGCTCCCGGACAATTCCGCGGACTTCATTCCGGGAACCTGCCTGAGCTTTTGCAGCACTGCTTCCCCCGGCCCGTCGACGGCAAGGAGAAGCCGTTCGTCAAGGGTCTTCCGGGAAAGATTTTCCGGCGTATCGTCGGCAATGATGACCCCGTCGTTGATGATGATGATCCTGCCGCACACCGCCTGTATTTCCTGCAATATGTGGGAAGAGAAAATCACCGCGCAGCGCTTCC
Organism: Treponema sp.; assembly: GCA_031257715.1. The sequence continues at coordinate 5,264 of JAIROE010000374.1, forward strand.
CCAGATCCTTGATAAGATTGCGCACATCAAGAATCTGCCGGGGGTCCAGCCCCACCGTCGGCTCATCCAGAATAAGCAGGCGCGGATTTCCCAGCATGGCCTGG
>JAIROE010000020.1 GCA_031257715.1 Treponema sp.
TCATCCCGTTTCAAACCGGTCAATGACATCTACACGGGGGAGAAGAAAATATCGGGCAACGCGCAGATACGCCGGGGGGATTTTTTTCTTCAGCACGGCACGGTTCTTCTGGATACCGATCCTGATTTGATGTCGGAATTGCTCGGTGTTTCGGGGGACAGGGTGACGGGTCTTTGCGCCGTTTTGGAAAGACCCGTTTCATTTGATGAGGCCGAGGAGGCCCTTGTAGAGGGTTTCAGGCGGCATCTTTCCCTTGAATATACCGGGGACAAAGGCCCGGATGACTCCCTTTCGGCGGAAGAGGATGAACGGGCTCGTATCCTCGCCCGGGAACGTTTCGCCTGTCCCGGATTTATTGACAGGAGTTAAGACATGAAATTCGGGCGGCTTGTTTTTCTGCCGGTGTTTGCGTTTTTTTCAGGCGTCCCCGCCCCGGCGGAAGGCGTTCCCTTTGCCGTTGCTCCGCTTCTTCAAATCATCGAGGACGGCGAGGTTCTCTGGCATCCCCTCTGGCCCCGGGAAATTCCCCCGGACGCCTTTACGGCACGGGGCGGCGTTTCTTTCATCGGCGTGAATTCGCCCGGATGGGAGTACCGCATGCGCCGGGACGGGAAAGGGAGGCTCCTTGAATTCCCCTTCCCGGCAGGCGGCTTTACGCCCGGCTTCCCCGGCGGACTTTCGGCGGTAACGGCCGATTACGGCGCCGGGGGCGAAATTTTCCGCATTACCTTTGGCGCTCCGGGCCAGACTGGCTGGACGGCCGAATTTCCGCCCGGCTTTTTCCGCCCCGGCCCGGAAAGCATTGCCGTCGTGAGCCGGGACGGCCTCTTTTATTTTGTGGTACTCAAGGATTCGGCCGGAAGTATTTCGGAAACCTGGTACGACGGGGAAGGCCGCGTTCTGGGTTATGTGAAAACCACCGTCGGGGAAGATGACCTCCGGCGTGTCCTCTCCGTCGAGGTTCGGGATAAATCGGGAACGGCCGTCGAAACATACCGTTTTGAAAGCGGCGGCCGCGTTTCCTTCGCCGAAAGACGCCGGACGGACGCATCCGGCGCGGAAATTCCGGGAGGCGAAAGTTCGTCCGCCGTTTATTACCGCGATCACCCGGTCTATTGGAACTTTGTTTCCAAAACGGCCGGGGATGCCGGTGAAGTTGAAACGGAAGTTTCCCGGCGATTCAGCCTCCAGTGGGATGAAAACGGCTTCTTGACGGGAATGTACGGGGAGGGCGCGGATTTCCGTTATGATTACGATACGGACGAGCGGGGAAACTGGCGGCGGCGGCGGGAAACCGTCCGGGAGGAGGCTTTCGGCCTGCTTGTCCCCGTTTCGCGGACGGAAATAACGCGGGATATTGTCTATACGGAGGATTTCTGATGGCCGGTCTTTCGATCGATTGGCGTGATATAACATACAGGGAAACCTTTGAAGGGGAACTGCGGGGACTCATGCGCCGCAGGGAATCCGATCCGTCCTGTACCGTACAGGATATCGAGGGTATTTTGCGGCACCTTTATGTCCTTGACGGCAGCGACTGGGCGGGCCGCGGGGATCTTCAGGATGTCGTTATGGCGGCCACCATCGCCGCCCATGAACATTTTATTGCCGGATGGAAAGCCGAATTAACACCTTCCGTGTAACCTTGCCGGTCTGTCGTTGTTGTTTTAATTAAAAGATTCATACTTCTTCCTTTTTTGTGTTCCTGCCCCGGGGTTACTCCTTTCCCCGGGGTGTTTTTTTCATATTTTTCATATCATGGAATATATGTCTTGTTTGAGAGGGTGTTTTTGTTATAGAATAACAGAAAGGGGTTTTATGCCGGGGGAAAAAACAGATTTCAGGTCTATCATACGCATTGATTCGGAACTGAATCAGATTCAGGACCTCGATCTTCTTTTGGAACGGATACTCCTGGAGGCGCGTGGAGTGGTTCACGCCGATGCGGGTTCCATCTATGTCAAGGAAATTCAGGAGGAGGAAGGCGCCCCCGTCGAAAAGCTGGTTATCAAATATGCCCAGAATGATACCATCCAGAAAGAGCTTCCCCAGGGACAGAAGATGATCTATTCGGTGTTTTCCGTTCCCATCAATGAAAAATCAATCTCCGGATACTGCGCGTTGACCAAAAAGCTGATAAATGTCCCGGATATGTACGATATTCCTTCAAACGCCCCCTTTTCTTTCAACCAGTCGTTTGACAAACTGTCCGGCTACAAGACCACCTCTACCCTGACCATTCCCCTTGTTACCGCCGACGGCCGCCTGCTGGGGGTCATCCAGGTTATCAACGCAAAAGATAAAGCGGGAAACACCGTTCCTTTTTCTCCGGACGACGAATTCCTCATTACCCATTTCGCTGCCAACGCCACGGTGGCGCTGCAGCGGGCCTATGTTACCAGAGCCATGATACTGCGCATGATCAGGATGTCGGAGCTTCGGGATCCCAAGGAAACGGGTACGCACGTCAACCGGGTCGCCGGTTACGCCGTGGAGATCTACGACCGCTGGGCTTACCATCAGGGCGTATCCGACATTGAACGTGAAAAATTCCGGGATATCCTCAAGATAGCCGCCATGCTCCACGATGTGGGAAAGGTTGCCATATCGGATGTCATATTAAAAAAGCCCGCCCGCTTTACCCCGGAGGAGTACCTCATCATGCAGCGCCATACCCTTTACGGGGCGCAGCTTTTTGAGGATCCCCAGGATCCCATCGACAACATAGCCAGGGACATCGCCCTTACCCATCATGAAAACTGGGACGGTACGGGCTATCCGGGATGGGTGAATCCCGTGACCGAAATGCCCCTCAAGACCGACGCGGAGGGAAACGTGCTTAGACGCAGGGGGGAGGAAATTCCCCTTACGGGCCGCATCGTTGCCATTGCCGACGTGTTCGACGCTCTGTGCTCAAAGCGGGTGTACAAGGAGCCCTGGAACGAGGAGCAGGTTCTTATGGAGATACGAAACCTCTCGGGAACAAAATTCGATCCTGAACTCGTGGCCATTTTCTTCGAGATACTGCCCAGCATTAAACAGATACAGAGCCTCTATCCTGAAGCCGGCCGTTAAGAGGGGATTCCTTTATCAGTTTCGTAAGAAGGCGGTCAAGACTGTCCGACATGGCCTTGAGTTCTTTTCTGCCGTAAGAGGCGCTTCGTTCCACCCCAAGGCCCGAGAGGGCGAATTCCACGCTGATATTGCGCAGGGAAAGCTGTTCCCGTATGTTGTCCGGGGTATATTCCCGGCCCCTGTCGTCTATCACCGAGACGCCGGCCTCCACGAGCCTTGCCGCGAGGGGAATGTCCCGGGTTACCGCCAGATCTCCCCGCCGGGCAAGTTCCACGATGCGGTTGTCCGCCGCCCCTTCGCCCTGGGGACACAGTTCCAACACCGCTATTTTCCCCGTTATTCCGGGAACGGGACGGTTGGCGGCAAATACGGCCCGTATCCCCGTTCTTTCCGCCGCGCGGAGTACAAGGGCGCGGGCCGCCCGCGGGCAGGAATCGGCGTCGACAAGGATTTGCATGATTTACGCGGATGGCGGCGCGGCCGGGGCGGGGATTGAGGCCGCGTAAGCGGTAAAATCTCCGGCAAGGCTTACCGTATCTTCCGGAAGAATAAAGACCGACATTCCCCGCGGAAAGGTTTCCCCGGAGGGAAGTTCAGGCTCGCCTTCCGTCACAATCAGAATGGACGCCCCGCTTTCCCGGTATTGCAGGGGCGCCGCCCGGCCTTTCCCCCGGAGTACGCAAAGCGAAAATTCCCTGCACGGAGTGGCGTAACGGCCCGACAGGGGGTCTCCCGTGAGGATTCGGGGCTTAAGCGGCGAGAAATCAAGGAC
>JAIROE010000276.1 GCA_031257715.1 Treponema sp.
CAGGCACCCTGGCGGCCGTTTTTGCCGTCCTTTGGCGGGATATATGGAATATTCTCCGCCGTATCATACAGCCTCTCACCGGATTCCTCATAATAGGTACCCTGCCGGCAGTGATTGCCGCGCTGATCTTCAGGGATTACATTACGGAAATGTTTGCCTCGGGGGCCTCCCTCGGATTTGCCTTTCTTGTCACGGCGGGCCTGCTTGCCGTCCCGGAATTCTTTTCCCGGCGCGCGGGGACCGCCTCCGGCCGCCGCCGTTCGGCCGGGGCCGCCGGGACACCGGACACGGCAGGCGTGAAGCCGGCCGGAAAAATGAAATGGCCTGACGCCCTTGTCATCGGGATCTTTCAGGCTGTTGCCATCATCCCCGGCGTCTCCCGGTCGGGGGCCACCCTTTCAGCCGCCCTGTTCAGGAAGTTCGACCGGGACTTCGCCGCCCGTTTCTCCTTTTTGCTGTCGATTCCGGCGATTTTGGGGGCGCTGGTCCTCCAGTTGAAGGAGATTGCCGGTCCGCCCGGCGGCGCGGCGGCAGGAAGCGCGGCCGGCACAGGGGCGGCGCCCATTATCGCCGGAACCCTGACGGCGGCCGCCGTCGGTTTTTTCTCCGTGCGGTTCATGCTGAAAATAGTCCGGAAACATTCCCTAATCGTCTTCGCCGTCTATACCGCAGCGCTGGGGATTTTGGTACTGATCGATACATTCGGAACACACCGTTTCTTCTGAAAGGCGAAGCCGGCCGGCATTTCATCTCCGCCGAAACTCCCCTGCTATCCCCTGCCAAACAGCGCCGCCGCCCGGCCGCACGGCGGATTGCGCCGGATCATGCTCCGGAACCCGCGAGCCGTGGAGAAAGGCCGCCGGGCCATTTCAGGGGCCGGGAAATATGGTATGCAGAAAATACGCCGGTGGTTCCCAGGCCCGGTCTCCATAGCCGCCGGCCATGATCCACGCCTGGGCTGTGCCCCGTTCGGCAAAATACCCGAAGATGAGCCGGTCCCGTTCAACACACTGCGCCAGGCTCAGTTTAAGGAGGCTACTTGAGGGAAGGCCGTCATATTCATACGGATCGGCCCCGTCCACCACAATGGCAAGGTCCGGGGTTTCCCCCGCCGAAAGCGCTTCCAGCCTGTGAAGTCCCTGTTTCAGTTTGTCCAGGTAATCGCCTTCCCCGCCTTCTTCAATGGGGATTTCAACATCGGCGGGAACAAGGGGGGCCCGTCCCGGCACGGCGTTTTTAAGGGTATCCGCATCAAGGGGCCAGCCTGCGGCCATGTGTATGGAAAGATTGAGGATTTCCGGGCCCCCGCGCGGGCGGGCGGACGGGCCGCCGCTCAAATCCCCTTTTTGCCTGGAGAAACGAACCAGTTCGGCGGTCCCGCAGCCCTTGTGGGCATCCACATCCACTATCCAGATGCAGGCGGCTTTTTTTTCAGCCTGAATCTTCCTCGCGGCGATCATGATGTCGTTCACCAGGCAAAAGCCCGCTCCCGTATCATGGCGGGCGTGGTGCATGCCGCCGCCCAGGTAATAGCAGAAACCGGGGGGCCTGCCGCCGGACGGCGGTTCCGCCGCGCTGTGAAGGGCCAGCCGGCAGGCAAGGCAGGTTCCCCCAACCTGGGCCAGAATGGAATCAAAAAGATTGCCGAGGGGTTTTACGGCCCTTTCCGGCTCGTAACGGTTGGCTTTCCCTTCGCCGTCAATAAGCTCGTATGCATCAAGCAGGGTCTTTTCAAGAGAAATCTTCCCCGAAACGCCGCTTTCTCCGTAAAGGGCGGCGGTGTACTCTTTGGAATGGACCCGTTCAATATCCTCCCGGCCGACAAGCGCATCCCCTGAAACCGCGCCGCCAAGCAGCCTGAGCGCAGACGCCGCATCAAGAACAAGGCCGGCCGGAAGATCCAGAAAACCGGCGATCTTTTCGGCTCTGGAAGGAGAGATGGGAAGCATGATGCCGTAATCACGAAAAACGGCGGTAAATGACGGATCGTACAGGATCATGATGCGCCCGCACTGCCGGCGAACTGCCCGAGTTTTTCAATCAGCGTCTCATTATCGGCCCTGTTTCTGACGGCGAACCTCACCCATGAGGGGCCGTCCAGTCCTTTCTTGCCGGACAGATCCTTGATAAAAATATTACAGGCAAGCAGATGGACCGCCAGTTCCCGTGCGGTAAAGTTCCGGCACCTGCATAAAAAGTAATTCGCCCGCGAAGGGTACACCGTAAAGAGCCCCGTCTTTTCAAGTTCCGCGCCAAAACGGTCCCTTTCTTCCACGATGAGACGGCAGGCGGCGCGGTAGTCCTTTGTGTATTTTCCCGCAATTTGCAGAAAGTATTCGGCAAAGGAATTGATATTCCAGATGGGAAGATTCCCGCGGACTTCCGAAACAAGGCCGGCGTCTCCCGATGCCAGAACACCCAGACGTATGCCCGGAATGCCGTAGCTTTTACTCAGGCTTTTAAGGATGACAAGATTGGGGAATTCGGCCAGCGTTTTCCCGGACAGGAGGGAGCCGCTTTCCGCGCCGCTGAAATCGACAAAGGATTCGTCAAGAACAAGCCTTTTCCGCCGCTCCTTAAAAAGACCGAGGAGCCGCCGTATTCCGCCTTCCGGGATGAAATTGCCCGAAGGATTATCGGGATTGATCAAGAGCAGGGTATGGCAGCGCTCCGACCACGCGGCAAGATCATCCTCCGTGTAGGATATGTTTTCGGGATACAGGGGGACTATTTCCGTCTTGAGGCTTTCGGGGTATTCGTTAAAGGTGGGATAGATAACGCCCGTCTTTCCCCGGATAAAGGGTGCCAGCGCGCGGATAAGCTCCGCCGCGCCGTTGCCGGCAAGGATATGCGGCGCCTCTATGTTGAACATCTTCCCCGCAAGCAGGTTGATCACGTCAAGCCCGGAAGGATATTCCGTAAGGAGATCCCTGAAACAGGCCGCTATCTCATTCTGCATCTGTACTGTGGGGAAATAGGGGTTGACCAGATAACAGAAATCCAGCATTTTCGGAAAGCGCCAATAGCCGCCGTAACGCCGGCCGACAAGGCGGAATTTTTCATCCGGGTCGTCGCAGAAGATCGTTTCCGCAATATCCTTGTCCTGGACATCGTCAATTTCGTACCATCTGTGATCATCCAGAACCATGGCTTTAAGTTCACTTTTGTCGAGGGCCGCGATAACCCGGAGAACCTGCTCGTAATACTCATTATTGCCCATGGCCTTTGAATAGGCATCAAGAAAGGGGACATAGGAATTCCGCAGAAAATCCCTGGAAAATTTATAGATGTTCACCGTTTTGTAATACGACTCTTTTTGATCATACCTGAAAAATTTCCTCGGAATAAACTGGGTAATAACATTGTCACCGGAAATCTGGACAACGGTTCCGTCCATCCACGACTCATACCGGGCGACTGCCGCGAGAGTCGGTTCGGGATGCCTGAGCAGATCCTCGATGATGCGGTCTTCAAAGATTATGTCGCTTTCAAGAAGAAGGGTATCATCTTCCAGAAGATGATCTTTTGCAAGGTACAGGGAATAGATGTTGTTGGTCTTGTCGTAGATCTCGTTGATGATGTAGGTTATTTCGATGTTCTTGTGTTTTTGGCCGACAAAATTTATCAGATTGTCTTTCCGGTATCCGGCCACGATGAAACATTTCCGTATGCCTGCGGCATCCAGAGCGTCAAGGGCCCGTTCAATCAGGGTACGGCCGTTTACCTTCAACATGCACTTTGTATTGTCCCGGGTGTATTTTCCCAGGCGGCTGCCCATGCCCGCCGCCAGAATTACCGCCTGCATACCGTCATCCTTTCTTCCAGTAACGGAAAAAGATCTTCACTACCAGGGGGATCGATCGGAACTTTTCCGCAAGGGACGAGGCGGCGGCAAAGGCCGTAACGGCGCGGAGGCCGCGAAAGACCTTTTCCGAATAGGGATGCCACCAAAGATTGCGTCTGGCGCCGGGAAGCACATCGTCCACCACGACCGTGGTTTTAAGCATCTCGGCAAATCCGGCTTCGCCGTGGGTTTTCCCCAGTCCCGAATCCCCGAAACCGCCCCAGGGAGTTTCGGCAAGGCCGTGGGACATAAGATGATCGTTTATCATTACCGCCCCGGCGTTCATGCGGCAGGCAAGCTCCCGCGCCCGGCGGCGATCCCTTGACCACACCGATCCGGTGAGTCCGTATGGGGACGAATTGGCGATACGAAGCGCTTCCTCATCGTCCTGTACCGGATACACACCAACCACGGGGCCGAAGATTTCATCCGTCATGACGGGCATTTCAGGATTCAGATCCGTAAGGACCATGGCGGGAATGAACCGTTCCGCCGGGAAAGCGGCGGCCGGATCGGGCTCGGCGCTTTGAGCGGCTGTCTTTGCCCCCATGGCAATACAGGCGGCTATCTGTTTTTCAACCGCCTCTTTCTGTTTTACCGTGGTCATAGGGCCAAGATCGCAGTCTTCTCCTTCCCCGGCCCTGAAATTCCGCACAAACGCGCAGATTTTTTCCAGAAAGGGCCGGTACACACCGCGGTGAACCAAAACGCGCTGGACGCCGCCGCAGGACTGGCCGGCGTTGGAAAAACCGGACCAGAGTATGCCAAGGGCGGCCCGGTCCAAATCCGCGTCGCCGCGGACTATCGCGGCATCGGCGCCGCCCAGTTCCAGAACCAGGGGAAGAAGGCGGGCGGCGGCCAGGGCCATGATCTCTTTCCCCGTTTTCGTTGAACCGGTAAAGAAAAGCTTGTCCACCCCGCCTGATATGAAAGCGGGCCCGGCTTCCGCACCGGGAATTTCAACGTGGGTAAAAAGCCCCGCCGGCAGATCCGCCGCGCCGAGAATACCGGCGATGGCCCTGCCGGCGCCGGGAGTGACGGAGGCGACTTTCAGAATGACGGCGTTCCCCGCAAGGAGGGCCATGACAACTTCAGAAAAGGGAATGGCAAAGGGATAATTCCAGGGCGAGATGATTCCAATCACCCCCCAGGGCTTGTGGACAAGGCGGCTTTGCTTGTTAAACATAAGGATGCTGCCGCACGGCAGCCTGCGGGGAGCGAGGAATTTCCGTCCCTTTTTAATATAGTAGGAAAGGGCCAAAGCCGCGGGGAGCACTTCCGCGGCCAGCGCATCCATGCGCAGTTTGCCGTTTTCTCTGTGTATGGCTTCGGTTATTTCATCAATATGAGACGCCAGATACCGGCCCGCCTTCTTCAGCCTTGCCGCCCGTTCCGAATACGGGAGGGCGGCCCAGGAGATCCGGGCCGTTCTTGCCCGGGCAATGATTTCCCTTACCGCGCCGTCATGCCTTCCTTCTTCCGGTAAAGACGCCATGTTAACTCCTTCCCCGGAAACTGTCCATGGACCGGTTTACTCCCATGAAATCGGCAATAAAGTCAAAAACGGACACCGGCAGAAGCCTCAGAAAAAAGACGCTGCATACAAAACGGGGCATGATGAGGCACTTGCGGTTTTTCAGCACCGCTTTGACGATCTTCGATGCGGCGTACGAAGGCTTCAGAATGGGCAGCAGCAGGGGAAAACGGGTCTTGACACCGTTGAACATCCCCGTGTCGATAAAAAAAGGGCAGACAACGGTGGTACGCACCTTGCTCCGAAGCCGCCGCATCTCCATACGGATGGACTCGTTGAAGCCGAAGGCGGCGAACTTGCTGGCGCAGTAATCGGCAAGCCCGGAGATTCCCACGATCCCCGCAGCGGAAGAGATGGTCACGATGTGTCCGGTATTCCTCTCCAGCATGGAAGGAAGGAAGGCCTTCGCCGTCCAAAAAAGCGACAGGGAATTCACATTCATTATTTTCCCGATTCTTTCATCGGATGTATCAAGCAGGGTTTTGCCGTTCACGATCCCCGCGTTATTCACAAGAATATCCACCGGCCCCGCCTTGCGCATCAGCTCTTCCGCGCAGCCGTATACGGCGAGGCGATCCGACACGTCGCAAATCCCGCCGCTTATTTCGAGCCCTTCCTTCCGGCCTTCCTCCACAATGTTATCGATCGCTTGTTGGGAAAGATCCCAGACGACAACTTTCCCTCCGCGGCGGGCAAAATCAAACGCCACCAGGCGCCCTATACCGGAAGCTCCGCCGGTAATCAGAACAAGTCTGCCTTCAACTGACTTCATACATATACTCCTGGCCTGGAATCTCCACAATAGTATATTGAATTTCCCGTTCTTTCAACTGTACTATTTCTATTATGGAACAAAGTGACATTCTGGGTAAAAAGGTCTTTCTTTTATACCCCCACAGCGTTATTCATGAGGAAATGCTTGACATCCTTATCATGAGCGGCTTTGAAACCTATACACTCCGGGATCACAAGCGGGCGGCCAAACTGCTGGAAAAATTCCCCGATTCCATCATGTTTGTAAACATAGACGACGGTATGCCCGAACGTGAATGGGAAACGTACATCAGGGATTTGCAGGAAAACCCGAAAACCCAAGGGTCCAGACTGGGGATATTATCGTACAATCAGGACAAAGCGCTCATGGAAAAGTACCTCATGAAGCTTTCGGTTCCCTGCGGCTACATACAGCTTAAGCTGGGAATACAGCAGAGCACCAAAATCATCCTCAACGCCCTTGAGGCGAACGAAGCCAGAGGCCGCCGTAAATATATACGCGCCTTCTGCGAAGACGATCACAGCGCAACGATGAATTACAAATCCG
>JAIROE010000037.1 GCA_031257715.1 Treponema sp.
GCCCCAATAATATAGTGATAGTATAGTTTTGGTACATACCCCATTAATGCAGCATGACCTGTCCGCCTGTGACCGGGACCGCCTGTCCTGTTTCATATTCCTGTTCGACGATATAGTAGATTGCCCGCATCACGTCGGGGCCACAGCAGCCCCGCTTCATGGGGACTTTTTCTTCGTAGAAGGCCCTGACATCCGACGGGGTTTTTGCGCCTTTCACTTTTCCCGCGTTGAGGTACTGGACGAAAAGGCCCTTCTCCGGGTCGGACCAGAGCGGTCCGTCAAAAAAATTGCCGGGACAGATCGCGTTTACCTTGATGTTGTATTCGATCAATTCCAGTGCGAAGCTTTCGGTAAGCCCCAGTCCTCCGAATTTTCCCCCGGCATAGGCGCCGTTTTTGTTTGAACCCTCAAGCCCCGATTTTGAATTGATCTGGATGATGTCGGTTTTCCAGAACGGGGCGGTAAGACTCTGCCTTCTCATGAGGCGGCCTGAATGTTTTGCCATGATGAAGTAACCGGTATAGTTTACATCGGTGATGAATTTGAAGGAACGGAGATCCTGTTCAAGAACGCTTCCGGCTTTAAGGACCCCCGCGTTACTTATGAGGAGATCGAGCCCGCCCGCGGTTTCGGCAACGGCCGTAAAAACTTCTTCGGCCGATTCTTCGCCTGACACGTCAAGGGCAAGGGCAAGGGCCGCGGTTTTCCCGAGGGCGGCGTTGATCTTCCCGGCAAGTTCCGCCGCCCCTCCGGCGTTAAGATCGGCGATAAAAACAAGGGCACCCGAAGCGGCAAGTCCGCGTACTATTTCCTCTCCAAAACCCTGCGCCCCGCCTGTTACAAGCGCGACGCGGTTTTTTACCACGTCCGATCTGGACCGTGAAGAAGATCCCGGAGGGCATATTCCTTCTTCGCCGTCTTCCGTCCCGGCAGGCGCCGCCGCAAGCGGTGCGGGGTCCCGTCTTTCCATGCGGGAGCGGGCGGCGTCAAACGTACGATCCGCCCAGTATGTTCCAAGCGGCTCCCCGCCCGCCAGAACGGTGACAGAGGAGGGGAGCTTTTTTCCCGCTCCTTCCGCGGTTCTGCGCAGTATGGCCGCCGCCCCTTCCGCGTCAATGAGCCCGTCCCTGACGGCGTCCCTTATATCCGCATCGAGCGCGCCCGCCGTCTTTTCCCCGGGACCCGGCACGACGGCAAACGCCTCGCCTGAAGCGTGTAAAAAAAGACCGCGCACAAGCGGGGCGAGGATCGCGTTGACGGATTTTTCCGGAAGCTTCATGACGGATACCTTCCTTTGCGGAGATCTTCGATTGCGGCGGCGGCCGATTCTTCGGGCCGTTTCAGGTCAAGGGCTTTTCCCGCCGCGGCGTATACGGCGGTTCGCTGTGAAAGTTCCATGGAGGCGAGGGGACCGGATTGGGAAAAAAGCCCGCAGGCGGGATCCAGGGAAGCAAGCCTTTCATGGGCGATGAGGGCCCATGTGGTGTCTATGAGATGGCGGAATTCATCCTGCAGAACTTCGGGGCAGTTAAAGGACTGGCGGGAACTGTTGATGTCAACACCCGAAATTTCCATGAAACCCTTTTCGGCGCACAGGCGCTTTACCTTCCGAAGCTGCCCGACGGTGTTCCTGGGGGGCATGTAGGTGACGGCCTTGCAGCCGATGCGGGCCAGCTCTTCAAAAAGCTCTTCAAGAAAATCGTCCTCGAATTTTTCGGCCTTCTTGTCCCCGGTGGGAGATTCGCCCACATCCCCAAGATAGGCGTAGGCGGGTATTGCTTCAATGGAGAGGGCGAAGTTCACGGCCCGCTTCACGGAAACGCATTCGGCGTCGCCGGGTTGTATGAAAAAACGGGGAAGGAATCCTGTCTTGAGGACCCCCAGGAGATCGTAAAGATAATGGGGATTATCCGGATCGGCAAGGTACTGTTCCGTCTTTTTCCCCGCCTCTATCCCGAGGCGCTCCTTAAGGCCTCCGCAGAGCCGGGGTCCCCGGCCCAGCGCGTCCGTTATTTTAGACGCGGCGGCGGCCATTAAATGCCGCTCCGTTATTTCCCCGCCGCTCCCGAAAAGCGACGCGCCAATGACGTCGCGCTCAAAATCAACCGCGGCAAAACCGGCCTCTTCAAGGATGACGTTTGCCTTTTCCGTCATTGCCGCCGTCCGCCTGAGGCGTTCTTCCCGTATGGGTTTAAGGAACGCTTCGGCAGCGGGAATTGCCGGGGCGGGAACGCCCTGTACCGTCATGTACGCTATCCCGCATGAATCGGGGTTGTTGATCTTCCGCTGTGCAAAGGGCCCTTTGCCCCTGAAGCTTACCCTGATCTCAAAACCGGAGCAGCCCCCGATGCCAAGTATGGCGCAGGCGGCGATCATTTCGCGGGCCGCCGCTATGGAATCGTGATCCACGGAACCTGCGGCTTCAAGCCCGGCGTCCCGCGCCCTTGCCGCGGCCATGGCGGGGGTATACGGGCTGAAGCTGTAAATCGTGTGAATGTGGTTGTTCACTTCGCCCTTCCCGGTAATGGCCTGCCCCTTTTCCCCGGTAATGCTTCCCGCGTTACTTTTTTCCAGGGCCATGAGGGCTTCGATGCGTTCGCCGCTTTCCGCGCGGGGATCGTTTATGATCGCGGAATCCTTCATCAGTGCTATACTCCCAGCCTGTTCCGGCGCATGAGATCCAGCGTGGTCTGCACCGTCCCCGGCGTGTAGCCCGCGAGGGGGAGGATGCGCTCATGAATGGCGTCGATGATCCAGCCTGTCTGGGGAAAGTACAATTCCTCCATTTCGGCCGCGGGGGTTATCCAGTTCCGGCTTCCCACAACCGCCGCCGGAGCGTCGAGGTAATCAAAAGCAAAGGTCCCGATGTTGCTCGCCACGGTATGAAGGAAACTGCCCCGCTCCGCAGCGTCGCTTACCAGGACGATCTTCCCCGTCTTTTTTACCGATTCGATTATTTTCCCGTAATCAAGCGGATTGATGAAACGGAGATCCATTACTTCGGCCTCAAGGCCGAAACGCTCCCGGAGGATTTTCGCCGCTTCCATCGCCTTGTAAAGGGACGCCCCCAGCGCGGCGATAGTGATGTCTTTTCCCGCAAGGCGGACGGCGGGCTCCCCTTCGGGAATCTCGTAGTAGCCTTCCGGTACGCCTCCTTTTTCAAACTGTTCGCTCATGTCGTAAAGGAGTTGGCTTTCAAAGAACACAACCGGGTCCGTTCCCCGCAGGGCCAGATTGAGCATTCCTTTCGCATCGTAAGGAGTGGCGGGGAAATACGCCTTGAGCCCCGGAATGTGGGCCACGATCGCAGACCAGTCCTGGCTGTGCTGCGCGCCGTATTTGTTTCCCACGGATACGCGGATTACAAGCGGCATCCGGAGGAGCCCCGCGGACATGGACTGCCATTTTGACGCCTGGTTGAAGATCTCGTCACCGGCCCTTCCCATGAAGTCACAGTACATGAGCTCTACGACGGCCCTTCCCCCGGAAAGCGCGTAACCGACGCCCGCGCCCACGATAGCCCCTTCGGAAATGGGGCTGTTGAAGAGGCGGTTGTAGGGAAGCAGTTCGGTAAGTCCCCGGTAGACGGCAAAGGCGCCGCCCCAGTCGCGGTTCTCTTCGCCCCAGGCCGCCATGGAAGGATCTATGGTAAAGCGGTGGACCATCGCCTCAAAAAGCGCGTCGCGGTACTGGAAGGCCCTGTTTTTGGAGACTGGCTTCCCCTCGGCGTCAAAACCGTAACGGGCCTTTCCCGCCAGTGCCTTGACCCGTACATTTTCCGAAGGGGGCCCGAGCAGTTCACATTCCCTGTCGTCAAATTTTTCCGCCCTGCCGCCGGGATATCCCCGGCCGCCCGAGAACATCACCCCTTCGATAAAGGCGCCGCCCAGCCGGGGAGAGGCTTCGTCGTTGACGGCAAGCTTCACCGCCCCGGTCAATTTTGCCAATATGGCTTTCCGCGCCTCTTCAAGGTCCGGTTTGCCGGCGATTCCGTTTTCGGCAAGGTAGGCGCCGTAGGCTTCGATTGAGTCGGCCTCCTGCCAGAGTTTCACCTCTTCGGGGGTACGGTAGCTTGACGCATCGGAAGGTGAATGGCCCGAGATGCGGTAGGTGATCGTGTCGAGGATCACGGGCCCCCGGCCTTCAAGGAGGATCTGTTTTTTTCGGGCAATGGCGTCGGCGACGGCAAGGGGATTGTAGCCGTCCACACGTTCGGCGTGCATGTTTTCGGGATTGACTCCCGCGCCGACACGGGCCACGCAGCCGTAGCCCATGGTTTCTCCCATGGTCTGTCCGCCCATGCCGTAGAAGTTGTCGAAGAAATTGAAGAGTATGGGCGGCGCGCCTCCGGCTTCTTTGGGCCAGAGGGTGTGGTATTGATCCATGGCCGAGAGCATCATCGCCTCCCAGACGGGGCCGCAGCCCATGGAGGCGTCTCCTATGTTGGCAATCACGATTCCCGGTTTTTTGTTGATGCGTTTGAAGAGGGCCGCCCCGGCTGCTATGTCGGCGGAACCTCCCACGATGGCGTTGTTGGGCATGGAGCCGAAGGGGGTAAAGAAGGCGTGCATACTGCCGCCAAGCCCCCGGTTGAATCCGGCCCTGCGGGCGAATATTTCCGCAAGTGTTCCGTAAAGGACAAAATTTTCGGCGAGGTCCCGTATGTTTTTATAGGGGATCTTTTCCGCCATTGCCAGGGTTTCGCCGTCAAGAAAATTTTTCATGATCCCTTCAAGATTTTTCTCCCCGGCTTTCTCCTGCGTCATCTGCCATACCGATGAATAGCATTTGGCAAGAATTTCACCGTGACTCCGGTGGCTGCCGAAAATAAAATCATCGGTTGTAAGGAGAAGGCACTGCCCGACCGGGGATGCTTCCTGCCCCATGGAAAGATGGGCCGGTCCCTTGTGGTTGTATTCAATGCCGTTCCAGGCTCCTTGAGTTTTAAAGGAATTGAGCATAGTCTCGAATTCCCGTATGACGGTCATGTCGTACCAGATCCTTTTGAGCCGCTCCTTTCCATACAGTTCCGTTTCCTTTTTTATATCGCTCCTGTATTGATTGACCGGAATGTCCTTGATCTTGATGAAATCCGGCTTTCGTACCGCCTTGGGATCAATTAATTGTGATTTAGGCATACATTACTCCTCTGTTTGGTTGTGTTTATAAACCCCACGCCGCGTCCCGTATCAGTTCGCATACGGTGGGATGGGGAAAGACAAGCTGCTTCACGTCCTCAATCCTGAATTCCTGTTCTATAAGCGCCGCGCCTCCCCAGATGAATTCGGATGCGTATACACCCACGGCGTGTATGCCCAGGATCTTCCGGCTTTCCGCATCGGCGATGATCTTGACCGCTCCCTGTCCCGCGAAGGTGTTTTCCGCGGCAAATCGGCCCGAAACGCGCATGGGAAGACTCGACTCGAGAACCGCCATTCCCTTTGCCGCCGCTTCCTGTCCGGTGATTCCCACGCCGGCCGCTTCGGTGACGCCGTAGACCGCCCAGGGGATCGCGCCGTAACGCATGCGGTCAGGAACGGCGGCCGCATGTACGGACGTTCCGCCCGCGGCCGGGTCAAGGTACGCAGAAATGCCGGCCGCCGCGACTTCCGCCATGCGGTAGGCCGAATGGGCAAGGAGGCTTTTTCCCGTGACGTCTCCGGCGGCCCAGACGCCGGGTATGCAGGTCCGCATCCCGTCGTCCACAACGATCCCCTTCGCGCTCCGGTCTATGCCCGTATTTT
>JAIROE010000114.1 GCA_031257715.1 Treponema sp.
GGCCGGCAAAGGGAGTGGTTCCCAATCCCGCGGCTTTTCATATCTGCTACTGTCACAGTCCCATGCGGTATCTGTGGGATATGTACCACGAGTACATGCGGGAGGCGGGGATTATCACCCGTTTCTTCATGAACCTCCTTATTCCAGGCTTAAGGCTCAGGGACGCCGTTTCCGCAAACCTCGTGGATTATTTCATAGCCAATTCTTCCTGGGTTGCCAAACGGATAAGGCGGTGTTACAACCGGGATGCGGAGGTTGTGTTTCCGCCCGTTTCGGTCGACGCCTACATCAGCCGCGAACGAAAGCCTGAAGACTTCTATCTTTTTTTCGGGCAGCTTGCAGGCTACAAACGGGCCGATATTGCCATGGAGGCCTGCGCCGCATCCGGCCGTAAACTCATTGTCGCCGGGGCCGGAGCAAAAAAAGGCGATATAAAAAAGTACGAAAAGACGGGACTGGTACGTTTTACAGGCAGGGTCTCCGATGAGGAAGCGGCGTCCCTTTATTCCAGGGCGCGGGCCCTGTTGTTTCCCGGCATTGAAGATTTCGGCATCATACCGGTGGAGGCGGCCGCGGCGGGCTGTCCTGTCATCGCCTACCGCGCGGGCGGCGCGCTGGACACAGTAAAGGAGAACATAACGGGAATTTTTTTTGACGAACAGAATGCCGCTTCCCTTTCAGGGGCGCTGGCGCGCTTTGAATCCATCGAAGCGTCATTTAAAGACAGGGAACCTTTCACCGCCCAGGCGCGGAGTTTCTCCAGGGAGGTTTTTCTGGAACGTATCAAAAATATAGTTGAAAAGCGGACAAGAATTTAAGTAATATATATAATGACCTTTTCCGATTTTGACATCTGGTACCGTACCAGATACAACCGTACCAGTTCCGCCCTCACGTCAACGGCTTTTATCATATCGGATCTTTTCGGAGCGATGCTGTCGTTCGGCAGCGGTTTCTTTTTTGTCAACCTCTACGATATTACCGCCATCAACTTCAAATCCTTCGTTACCTATTGGCCTTATCTTCCCGCCTTTGTCATCATCTTTCAAATCTTCAATCTGTATCCCGGTGTTTCGCTGGCCCCTTCCGAGGAACTGCGGCGTTTCTGCGTCGGCTCTCTTATCGCCCATGGTTTTATCATTTTTTCGCGTTACATCGAAGACCAGGAATTCGACGCGATTTCCGCCGCTTTCATCATCAGTTTTTTCTGTTCCTCCGTTCTGTTTCTCCTGTGCCGGAAATTCATGAATTATTTTCTGGGCAGGACCCGCCTGGGCGGCATTCCGGCGGTCGTCTTCGGCGGCGGGGAGACCGGCAGGCTGGTAGTGGACCGGCTCCTTGCGAACAAGAACGCCGGTTATATTCCCGTGTTGATCCTTGACGATAATCCGGCATCGGGCGAGAACTACCACGGCATCCCGGTGCTCCGCGACATCATGGCGGGCCCGGAAATAGTTCACCGCTACAATATCAAAATGGCCATCGTGGCAATGCCAAAACTTGACAACAGGGATCTTGCCAGGCTCCTTAACAATTCCGTTTCCGCCTTCCGTTACAATGTCCTTATCCCCGACTTTTTTTCGATCACCAACATCTGGATGTCGATACGGGATTTCGACGGCGTCCTGGGATTCGTAACCAGCCACAAACTCATGATGCCATGGAATCTCGGCATCAAGCGGTTCACCGATCTTTCTATTGTCATTGCCGGGGGCCTGTTCCTTTTGCCCCTGTTTCTTGTCATTGCCGTCCTTGTAAAGCTGAGTTCGCCGGGGCCCGTACTCTACGGGCACCGCCGCCTGGGCATAAACGGAAAACCCTTCACCGCCTATAAATTCAGATCCATGGTCGTGGACGCGGGAACGCGGCTTGAGCAGCTGCTTGAGTCCAGCGGCGAAATCCGGCGTGAATGGGAACAGAACCACAAGCTGCGCGATGATCCGCGGGTCACCGCGATAGGCAGATTCCTGAGGCGGACAAGCATGGATGAATTTCCCCAGATCATCAATATCCTCAAAGGCGAAATGAGCCTTGTCGGCCCCCGGCCCATCGTTGACGACGAGGTGGCAAAATACGGAGAGGATTACAGCCGCATCTTTTCGATAAAGCCCGGATTGACCGGCCTCTGGCAGGTCTCGGGACGTTCCGACACCGACTATTCGGAACGGGTTTCCTTTGATACCTACTATCTGCAAAGCTGGTCCGTCTGGCTTGATATTTGGGTGTTATTTAAGACCTTCGAAGTTGTTATAAAGGGTAAGGGAGCATATTAAATGAAAGCATGTCTGGCCGCGTTTTTGATTTTCCTTTGTCCTTTTCTCAATGCGCAGAAACGGTCTTTTGACGAAATTTTCCCCGGCGCCTCCGCCGACCAGCGGAATCTGATTTATTCCGGCACGGGGCTCCTCACCGCTTCGCAGCGGACCGGGGGCTTTAACCTGCTGCCCCTTTTGGGCATTGACGGGAGCATTATAAGCGCCGTCACAAACCGGAACCCCTCAATGATCGTGGAAACCCTGATGGTCATTCCCGATCCGCAGAGCGCCGTAAGGCTCATCGACGTCTATAACGCCCTCGGGAAAATACGGAACCTGAAGGGGAGGCTGTACCATTCGGAAACACGCAAGGCCGATATTCCCCTTTTTGAAGATGCCAGCCGCATCAATTTCCGGAAAAATACCGTCATTCCGGATCCGCCTGCCGCCTCCGTGGTTCCCCATGCGGAGACGGTATACATCCGCGTCAAAGACGCCAACTTCGGCAATTGTTATTACCGGGGAGA
>JAIROE010000118.1 GCA_031257715.1 Treponema sp.
AGAACCGTTACCGTCGCGGTAACAGGCAGCATCAGGTGGAAAATAATGCGGATAAACATATACGCGGATCCGCAGCCGTCTATATATGCGGCCTCCTCAATCTCACGCGGTATGGAAGCGGTATAACCGCGGTAGAGCATGGTGGTAAAGGGAATATTAAGGGCCACCTCCACAAGTATCATGCCGAAAAGCGAACGGTATATGCCGATAAGCTCCATGACCCAGATTGTGGGGAGAATCGCGGGGGGAAGCATGAGCCCCGTAAGGATCACGAAGTTTACGGCCGTAAGGAATTTGCCTGAAACCCGTTGCAGAATATACCCCCCGAGCGAGCAAACGACAATGAGCATCAAAATGGAAAACGCGGTAATGATGATGCTGTTAAAAAAGGCCCGGATCAGCATGTGGTTCTGGGTAGCGATAACCTCGGCATAATTCTCAAAATGAAAGGAAGAAGGCCAGTTTATGTTCATAAGACCCGATTCCCTTCGATCCTTTACGGAATTAAGGAAAATAAAATAAAACGGAATGACAAAAATTACGAAACTGAAAAAAACCGCGGCAATATCAACAACAGGAACGCGGCCCGCCTTCTTCATATATCCACCTCCCGGTTTATGAGGAAGCGGTAAAGCGGAAATACGATAATCACTATCAAAAAGAACATTACCACGTTTCCCGCGGTCGAAAGTCCGTAAAACCCGTAGGCGTACTGTTTGTATATGATGGAAGCCATGGTATCGGTGGCAAAGCCGGGACCGCCCTTGGTCATGGTCCATATTAAATCGAAGGTGCGTATGCCCCCGATAAAGGCCAGAATGATCACCGTATTGATTGAAGACTGAACCAACGGCAGGGTGATATGACTGAAACGCTGCATTCCATTTGCCCCGTCGATGGAAGCGGCCTCATAATAAGTCTCCGGTATGGCCTGAAGCCCGGCAATGTAGATAACCGTCGCCACACCCACGCCTTTCCATACGTCGGTCATGATCACCGAAAAAAGCGCGATGGAAGCGTTCCCCAGCCAGTCGGGTCCCTCTACGCCAAGCTTCCCCAAAAGAAAATTAAAGAGGCCCCTTGTAGGGTGCATCAGCGAGCTGAACGTAAGGCCGACCGCAATGGTGCTTACCAGATTCGGGAAAAATATAACGGACCTGATGACATGCCGTGTTTTTATGGAAGAAGTCAGCAAAACTGCCAGCCCCAGGCCAAACACCGCCTTGAGACCGCAGGTCAGTATGGCATACACGAGGGTATTCTGAACGCCTATGCGCAGTGAATATTCGGAAAAAAACGTCCTGAAATTATACAGGCCGACAAAACGGAAATCCGTCAAGGTCCAGATGGTCATGCTGAAAAAAAAGGAAATAATCGTAGGTATAATAAAAAGTACAGTAAATACCAAAAGAAGAGGAATCAGGAACCACACTTTGTAAATTCTGTTTCTCAAGCGGTCGCCCCGGCAAATTTCGGCGCCCGAACCGTATTGTTATTCACACAACACGGCCCGGCCGCCGCGTCATTTTCTACCAACCGGGCAGATTCAACTGTATCGCCTGTTTCTGCACATCCGCGTCATAGGCGGCCGCCGCCGCCTGGGGACTCGTGATGCCTGAAGCGACTTCGATGCAGATCTGCTCCAGATTGGGTCCCTTGACCGGGGACTCAAACTCCAGCGCGACATCCACCTTTCCCGCGTCAAAATACGCCTGCATTTCCTTTACCCCCGCATACGCATCGGGAGGAAGGCTGATGCCCTTGATCGAATAGGGACCGTTGGGTTTTTCCACCGAGCTGTAAATATTTATCCCCTCCTGGGAAACATAGAATTCAACCCACTTTCTTACAGTATCAATATTCGGGGTATTTTTGTAGATATAAAGGCCGTTGGATATCCATATCGTCAATCCGTGGTTGTCAGGATCGTCGCCGGGGATCCCCAACACGCCTATATCATCGATCTTCTCGGGATAGGCGGCGTAAATTGAGCTTAGGGCCTGGGTCAGAATGGGCCAGTGGACTCCATTCCCTTCCACAAGCATCTCTACGGCCATATCATAGGTGATCGCGAGATAGTCCCTGTTGAGGAACCTGGCGGTCTCGGCGATCTTCTCAAAGCCGCGCCTGGCCACGGAAGTATTGGCGTACTTGGCCCGGTTCGCGGTATACTCCGCGGGGAAATTCGGCATGACGGCCTTCACGTTGTATTCATCCCCCAGAATAAGCAGCTGGGAAGTCCAGGTATCCTTAAACGATCCGATGAGGGCCGTTTTTCCCGCGGCCTGAATTTTTTCACAATTGGCGATAAAATCCTTCCAGGTATGGGGAACCTGAAGGCCGAGTTCCTGATACACCTTTTTATTGTAAAGAATGACGCCCGCCTGTGTTGAACTCTGGGGCACAGCGTAAAGCCTGCCGTTTACCGAAGCGGCCCTTTTAAACGCATCGTTGATGTTCGCCGCAAAAGACTCATCAGTAATATCATAGATATTCCGCTCGGGGTTGATGGCCTGCAGAAGGGAGCCGGTGTTATACCAGAACACATCCGCCATATCGCCTGTGGCCAGCCTGGTTTTGATGATATTGTCCCCTTCGGTGCCGCCGGCGCGGATTTCCACTTCGGTTTTGATGCCGAGCTGTTTTTCAATGGCGTCAATGACCGCCTGCGCGCCGGCAAACGAGCTGTCCTTGTCAACCAGAAATTTGACCACCGGCATTTCGGCCTGGGCGGAACCGCTTTGACCCGGCGCAGTTTTCCCCTGACAACCCGCCAAAACCAGCGCAAGGGCCGCCGCCAGAAAGAGAAAAATTCTTGCCGTTTGTTTCATAATATTCCTCCATTAATTCTCATAATTCTCACCCGCTCCGCCGAAATACCGGAGGCGGTATTGAATTGAGCCTGTTCCAAAATCCGGTCGGTTTTGAAACATCTCCAAGTTAAAAATTATAAACCCTGTTTTTTCATTATGCAATGAAAAATCAAACAAAAAAGACCGAAATATCAGGCGCCAACGGAAAAATTTGATAAAATATTGCGCGCTCTCAAAAAAACATGGTATACTGGCGGAAGGAAAATTCAAATGTGGTTCAGAACCGGACGTATATGCGCCTGTTCAATGGTGAAAGGACCCGATGTCAATTTCCACCGGATTCCCGCAATTCCCCTGGCCGTATGGGAAAAGATATTGCGGCGCGGTATTCCGCATGGCAAATGACGGCGGCGTATTTGTACCAAAGTTTGCCGCGCTTCGCGCGTAAAACCCGAAAATCGCCTGTCAGGCGATTTTTACCTTACAAACCGCATACGGAGCCTGTTAATCGCGGTTCTTTCGGCACAAAGCGCCGAGAAAACCCGCAAGTGCAACAGGCCGCCAGAGGAGAGGCATGTCCAAAATAATTCCCGGCAAAGAGGACGCCGTCTTTAAAATTGACACTCCCGAATTTTTCACGCTCATACGGGAATACATTGCGGCCCATCTTGCCGAATCCTTAACCCTTCAATCGTTGTGCGGGCATTTCGGCATTTCCCAGACATACATGAGCCGCCTCTTCCGCAAGTACACGAACCAGTCATTCCTCAACTATCTGACCCGGGCCAGAGTAGGGCAGGCAAAGCGGTATCTCGCGAAAAAGGGCATTCTCGTCAAAGACGCCGCCGCTCTTGCCGGTTTCAGCGATCAATTCCATTTCAGCCGCGTCTTCCGGTCATTGACGGGGCTTTCTCCGTCGGAATACCGTCACGGACGGTACGGATAGGTAAAAGTATATGCTCCCGAACCCAGTTCCGCCTCCGCGCCGCCTTCTGTTTTTGTAAAAACGGCGCCGCCAATGGTTCCCCCTTCCGCGCCGGGAAGCACAAGGAGCGCGGAACTATTGTGGGGAACGTTAACCGACACGGTCATGTTTCCGCCGGCAATTTCCCAGCGCACCGAAACGGGGCCGTAGCCTGATTCGCAGGATGTTTCGGCCCAGCTGATATTTCCGCCGGGAAGGGGACGTATGACGCTGCGGGCAAAGGCGGGTTTTTCCCGGTCCGTATCAAGGCCGCCCACCGAGCTGAAAACCCAGTCGGCCACCGCGCCGTAGGCGTAATGGTTAAAGGAATTCATGTCGGGGCTCCACATGGTTCCGTCCGGCTTGAGGCCGTCCCAGTGCTCCCATATCGTGGTCGCCCCTTTGGTAACCTGATAGAGCCACGAGGGGAAGTCTTCCTTCAGCAGGAGTTCGTATGCCAGATCAAGGCGGCCGTTATCCGCGAGGACTTTGCACACAAAGGGAGTTCCCACAAAGCCCGTCGTCAGGTGATTGCCGTTTTCAGCAATAAGGGCAACGAGGGTCTCAAGCGTCCGTCCGCGGTATTCCTTCGGAGTGAGGCCAAAGAAGAGTGAAAGAATATGGGCCGTCTGGGTACGGGCGGCAAGGCGGCCGTTCGGGGTAAAAAATTCCTTCCGGTATGCTTCGCCTATATCCTCCCTCAGCTTTCCGTATTTTTTCGCGTCGTCTTCAAGGCCGAGGACGCGGGCAGCCTTTGAAAGTATTTCCGCGGAATAAGCGTACCAGGCGGTGGCGGTAAGATCGTTCGGAGTGGCGCCGAAATAGCTGCCCTCTTTCGCGTCAAGGGCCACCCAGTCGCCGAAATGAAAACCGGTGTTGAAAAGAAGACCGTCTTCGGCGACGCCCCGGATGTACTCGACCCATTTTTTCATTGAAGGGTACTGCTCTTCAAGGATGTCCCTGTCGCCGTAATAGAGATACATGGTCCAGGGGATCACGACGGCCGCATCGGCCCAGGCGGTGGCCCCCGCATCCTGAGCTACCTTGTCGTCCTTTCCGGCAATTCCTTTTAATACATCGGGGACTACATGGGGAACCTGCCCGTCGGGCAATTGGCTTGCCGCCAGATCACGCAGCCATTTCCTGAAGAAGGGGGCGGTCTCCATGAGGAAACACGCGGCACGGACGAATATCTGCGCGTCCCCCGTCCACCCCAGCCTTTCGTCCCGCTGGGGACAGTCGGTGGGAATATCAACAAAATTATCCTTCATACTCCAGCGTACATTGCTGATAAACTGATTGAGCTTCGGATATGAACATTTAAATTCCCCGGCGGGACGCATGTCGGAATAAATTGCCGCCGCGGTAAAATCGTCCCTGTTTATTTCACCGGGATACTCGTCAATGGCGATGTAGCGGAATCCCTGAAAGGTACAGTACGGAGAATAGGTTTCGGCCTCCCCGCCTTTCAGAATGTATTCGACAGTCTGCCGGGCGCTCCGCAAATTTCCGGTATAAAAATTTCCGGCAGCGTCAAGAATTTCCGCATGCCTTATTTTCACCCTGTCGCCGGCCTTGCCCCGAACCGTAAAGCGCACCCAGCCTGAAATATTCTGGCCAAAATCAAGCACCGTTTCCCCCTGTGGGGTTTTAATGAGGGAGAGGGGTTTGAAGAATTCCCTTTCCTTTACAGGCAGGCCGTCGTGGGGTCTTAACATGCCGGCATCGGCGCTCTCAATATAAACGGGCTTCCAGCCGTTTCCGGCAAAACCGCCCCTGTTCCAGCCGGGCTGTTCGAGCCGCGCGTCAAAGGTTTCGCCGTGGTAGATTTCGCTGTAGGTGACGGGGGACGCCGCGCAGGTCCAACTGCCGTCCGTTACGATGGTCTCCGCCGTGCCGTCGGCATATTTGATTCTGAGCTGCGCGATGACGGCAGTACGTGTGCCAAAAACGTTGCGTCTTCCGAGCCAGCCGGCAAGATCGCCCTTGTACCAGCCGGGACCTACAAGGAAACCCAGAGCGTTCGCCCCCTTCACCAGAAGTTCCCTGACATCATACGCCGAAAAAAGAATGCGCGAATGGTATTCCGTGAAACCCGGCGACAGGACCTCGTCTCCCGCGCGGCTGCCGTTGCAGAAGGCTGTGTAGATTCCTTTGCCGGCGGCATAGAGCGATGCCGAAACGATCTCTTTTGAAAGGCTGAATTCCTTCCTTAAAAGAATGCCCGCGGAGCTCTCTCCCGCGTCCTCCCCTTCGCCGCTGATAAAAACGGCTCCGTTTTTCCAGTCATCCGGAGAAAGGAGGCTGGTCTCAAATGAAGCGGCCCCGCTCCAGGGGCTTTCTTCACCGTGATTGTCAAAGATCTTCACCCTCCAGTAATAACGGGAAGATGAAGCAAGGGCCGCGCCCCCGAAGGGCACAAGAAGGGATTGACCTGAAACGATCTTCCCGCTCCGCCAGAGGGAGGCCCTGAAATCTCCGTCCCCGGCAGTCTCAATACTGTATGCGGCCTGCACCACATTCCTTCCGTCAGACTCCAGCTTCCAGCTGAAACGGGGCCGGGCGGTACAAACGCCCACGGGATTGGTCCGGTATTCACAGCGAAGATCAACGGCTTTAAGCATATAACACCTCCTTAATATGACAGGAACAGTATAACAGAAGCGCCCCATAAAATAAATGGATAAAACAGCACAAGGACATAGACAGGAGTGCCGGCGGATGGTAAACTTGTTCATTAACGCCCCTTGACGGGTGACCGCGCCGGCGTGGTGGAATGGTAGACACGGTAGACTCAAAATCTACTGGGGGCGACCCTGTAAGAGTTCAAGTCTCTTCGCCGGTATAACGTGATTGGAAGGCGTGGTCCATACTCCGGAGCTTGCTCCGGAAAATTTACAACCCGTAGAAAAGGTGTAAACCGGTTTTCGTATCAGGGCATGGACCACGCCAGTACAATAAATTTCCTATCCAACGAAGATACCCAGGAGCTT
>JAIROE010000213.1 GCA_031257715.1 Treponema sp.
GAATGCAAGAACGCCCTTGCCGCCAATGACGGCGATTTCGACAGGGCGGAAAAATACCTGAAGGAAACAGGCCTTGCCGCGGTGGAAAAGCGGGCCGGCCGGGCCGCGAACGAAGGCAAAATTTTCATCAAGACCGGTGACGATAATTCCGCCGCGGTCCTCGTGGAAATAGCCTGTGAAACCGACTTTGTGGCGAGGAATCCCGAATTTGTCCAGTTGGGTGGAATAATCGCCGAAAAGGCGCTTGAGGGGGGATGTACCGGACCTGCCCCGGAACTTTCCGCGATGGTAACGGATCTTGCCGCCAAGATACGGGAAAACATGAGCCTCAAACGCATAAGGCTGATAAAGGCCGCGGCAGGCGAGTACCTTACCTGGTACATACACGGGGACGGCAACATAGGCGTGGTGGTCAGGTTCAGTTCCCTCAAGCCTGAAATTTTTTCCGGCGAAGAGGTCAGGGCCTTTGCTTTTACCATCGCCCTCCATGTGGCGGCTTTTAACCCCATGGCCTTGAGCCGTGACAAAATGGATCCTGCCTTCCTCAGGGAACAGGAGGACATTTACCGCAAACAGATGGAAGAGGACGAAAAACTCAAGGGCAAACCCGCCGCCGTCATAGACAACATCCTCAAAGGCAAGATCAACAAGTACCTTGCCGACGTATGCCTCCTTGAACAGGCCTATGTAAAGGACGACAAGATCACCGTCGAGAAGGCCCTTGCCGAATGCGGGAAAAAGGCCGGGGCGGAGATTAAGATAGCCGAATATGCCTACTTCAGGGTCGGCGGCTGATTCCGGCGGGGATTTTGCCGCGGCATATTTTCATAAATGGAGGGAAATATGAGTGACGTTATTGCTTCCGCCGGGGACCGGATGAAGAAAACCGTCGCAAGCCTGAGTGATGGTTTTGCCGTCCTCAGGACAGGACGGGCGTCCCCCGCCCTCTTTGACAAGATACGGGTAGACTACTACGGCGAAAAATCACCCCTCAACCAGGTGGCCAACATCTCGGTTCCCGAAGCCCGGCTCGTTGTCATACAGCCCTGGGACAAGGCGCTCATCGGCGAAATCGAAAAGGCGATCCGTTCTTCGGAACTTTCCCTTAATCCGTCAAATGACGGGAAGGTCATTCGCATCGCCTTTCCTCCCCTGACCGAAGAACGGCGGAAGGAGCTGGTGAAACTGGCGAAAAACCAGGCGGAGCAGAGCCGGGTGGCGGTGCGCAATATACGCCGCGACGGCAACGACGAACTCAAGAAACTTCTCAAGGACGGGGAGATTACCGAAGACGGGGAAAGCAGGGCGTCGGGTGAACTGCAAAAACTTACCGACAGCTACATAAGCCGGGTGAACCAGGTTCTGGAAGAAAAAGAAAAAGAAATAATGGAAGTGTGATGTCCGTGGAGAATGACGGAACAGACGGAAAAATACCCGTTCATATAGGGATCATAATGGACGGAAACGGCCGATGGGCAAAACAGAGGGGACTGCCGAGGACGGCGGGCCACCTGGAAGGGCTCAAAACGGCAAAGCGCATGGTCAAGGAGGCAAGCGACCGGGGCGTCAAATATCTCAGCCTTTACGTGTTCTCCACCGAAAACTGGAAACGCGCCTCCGAAGAAGTCTCCTTCATTCTGGGTCTTGTGAAGCAGTATCTCCTTAAAGAAATGGACTTTTCCCGGGAGAACAGAATCAGGGTACGTCACGCGGGCAGCATGGCGGGCCTTCCGGAAGATGTCGCGGAAGAAATACGGAAGGCGTGCGCCGAGACAAAAGACTTCACGGGCATGCAGGTGATCCTTGCCCTCAACTACGGAGGCCGGGATGAAATAGTACGAGCCGTTAACCGTGCTCTTAAAGAGGTTAACGGAAAGGCGGAAGTCTCCGCCGGGCCTTCCGCCGCCGGCTGCCTTACCGAAGAGACAGTGCGGAATTTTTTGGACAATCCGGATATACCCGATCCTGATCTTGTCATCCGTACCGCGGGGGAATTCCGCATCAGCAATTTCCTCCTTTGGGAAGGGGCCTATGCCGAATATTACAGCTCCCCGAAATTCTGGCCCGACTGGACAGGGGATGATTTGGACGAGGCCATCGGCAATTATGGAAAAAGGGAACGCCGTTTCGGCGGCGTGAAAAAGGGAAGAACATGAAAAAATTCGTGGAAAGGCTCTTTGTTTTTTTCATCGGCCTTCCCCTTGTCATCTTCGTCATCCTCTTTCTCCCCTTCCGAAATCACCTCGCGCTCAATATCCTTGTCATCATCTCCAGCGGGCTTGGCGCGGTGGAATTCGCGCAGATACTCGGGAAAAAAAACCTCATCCTCTGCGGACCCGAGGCGTTTGTTCTGGGATCGCTTCTTCCCCTGGCGGCAGCCCTGGAACTCAGTTTCGGCGCGCCCCAAGGCACGGTTCTCGCGGGCCTCATCCTCGGCGCCTCCTGGCTTCTTGTTTCGCGGGTATTCTCCAGAGAAGACAAACTCGCATCGTACACCTCACGGACTGCCGCGGGTATTTCCGTCATGATCTACCCCGGACTCTTCATGATGTGGATCATACGCATGGTAATCCTCGCCGGAGAAGAGGCCGGGCGGTCATCCCTTCCCGCGCCGCAGTCCGTCATCATCCTTGTTTTCGTGTTTACCGTGATGATAAACGACTCGATCGCGTGGGTGGCGGGGATGCTCTTCGGTAAAGGCAACAGGGGAATCATACCGGCGAGTCCGAACAAGAGCACGGCGGGTTTTATCGGGGGAATCGCCGCGGCGGTGCTGGCCGGGGCCGCGGGAGTTTTCCTTTTTCCCTCCGTCTTTGTTCCCCGGCTGCTCCCATCCCTTCCGTCGGGGCTCATCACGGGTTTCCTCATGGGAACGGCCGCCTCCCTGGGAGATCTCCTGGAAAGCGCCCTCAAACGGAGTTCAGGCATCAAGGATTCGGGGTCCATCATCCCCGGAAGGGGCGGCGTACTTGATTCCATCGATTCCATCGCCTTTGCCGCCCCAGTATTCTACGCCGCGTACCGTATACTCTTCGGTCCGTGAGGGGACAGATTGAATGAGAAAAAAAACCGCGATTCTGGGGGCTACCGGTTCCATAGGAACAAACGCCCTGGATGTAATACGCCGTTACCCGGATAACTTTGAAGCCGTTCTCCTTACAGGCCACCGCAATGAAAAGGGACTCCTCAAACTGGGCGCGGAATTTCCCGGCGCCCGGCTTGTCCTTTCGGAACCCGGACCGGAAAGTACGGCCCGCGTTTCATTCCGCGGACAGGAAGGGCTTCTTGCCGCCATAGCCGCGTCCGGGGCCGATATCACCGTTAACGGAATAGCCGGCGCGGCGGGGCTCGCTCCGAGCATGGCCGTCATTGAGGCGGGGCAGGATCTGGCTCTTGCCAACAAGGAAACCGTCGTCATGGCGGGAAAACTGGCGTTTGAAAAAGCCGCGGAAAAAAAGGTATCGATTATCCCGGTGGATTCCGAACATTCGGCAATATTCAACCTTCTGCGGGAAAGGCGGGAAGATGCCGAGGAGATCATCCTTACCGCCTCGGGCGGGCCCTTTAGAACGTTCGGCAGCAAAGAGCTTGCCGCCGTTACCCCCGGGGCGGCCTTGGCCCACCCCACATGGAACATGGGACCAAGATTACCGTGGATTCGGCGTCGCTTGCCAACAAAGGACTTGAGGTGATGGAGGCGGCCTTTTTCTTCGGTACAA
>JAIROE010000214.1 GCA_031257715.1 Treponema sp.
CATAACCTATAACAATGACTAGTCATTTGGGAGGGTATACACTATGACGCCATTAAAGTCTGGCATAGATCTGCTGGAAAATGAAAGCCTCACGCTGGAGATAAACGCGGAATTGTATGTTACCAGTTCTTTTATTATTCCGCGTTTCCTTTTTGGTATTATCAGGTTTTTTGCGCAGATCCTTGGATTCAGAAAACGGGGTTTTCTGGTTGTGACCAATAAACGGATTGTGGAAGTTTACAATCAAATCATTTTTTGGATTATCAACATCAGAAAATATGTTAACAGCGTACCGCTTTGTAAAATAGATAAAGAAGTTGATTATGTCAAGAAAGGGACTTTCGCGTTTCTGTTCAGGGCGTATCAGCTTTATTATCAACGTTCCTTGTGGAGGGTATACGCCATACTGAGGGGACTTGATGAAAAAGAAGTTCACTCGGTTGCCAACGCCATTTATAAAACCCTGGACAATTAAAAGCCCCTTCGGAAACCCCGGCCGGGTTTCCGAAGGTTTGCGGCGGCTCCACGAATCATTTTGGAGCCGTTTTTTTGGATTTCCCCATATTCACCCTGCTGTTTTTTGATACCCGTACCCCTTCCGCGCGTAACAGGGCGGCCTGAAGCTCCATCCCGTTTGACGGCCCCAGCGCAATGCTGCCGTCGGCCTTGATGACCCGGTGCCAGGGAAGCCGCTCCTTCTCCGACAGAGAGTGCAGAATTCTTGCAACCTGCCGGGCCCCGTTGGGAAGTCCCGCGGCCAGAGCGACATCCCGGTAGCATGAGACCTCTCCCTTGGGTATTGAGCGGATTGCCTCCACAATGGCGTGTGTGGAGGGAAGGTAATCAGTTTTCATAACCGCTCCTCCTTAAAACGGATAAGCAGGCCAAAAGGCCGGCCCCCGGTTATGGATGTATTCATCACATGAGGGGCCGTATTTTCTTTCCGTCCGCCGATCTGTACGGGTTCCGCCTGTATCTCAGATACGATTGATACACGGCGCTGCTTTCATGGTATCCGTCAAGACCCCTGAACGAAGAAGATTCATCGCAGCGATAAAGCTCCATGAGGGAGGGAAACAGCGGAGACGACATGATCTCTCCGGTTCTCGCAAGGGGAAGGCGGGGTAAGGCGGCGGGAAGCATGTGGTTCTTTACCAGATACCGGATTTCTTCAATAAGTCCTTTTTCAAAACCGAGCCGTTCAAGAAAACGACACGCCTGCCGCGCCCCAAGTTCCGCGTGGCCGTCAAAACGGCGATTCCCCGAAGGTTCCGAAAGGGGCTTGCCCGCGTCATGGAGAAGAAGCCCCAGGGAAAGGCGGAGATCGTAACCCCGGCCCGCAGCCGGCTTTCGGTATCTGAATGTTTCAAGAGTATGCTTCCAGACGTTTCCTTCGGGATGAAATTCCTTTGAATGATCCACATTATCAAGTAAAGCAAGTTCGGGCCAGAATTCCGCGATGAAACCGGTTTTTTTGAGCAGTTCCAGCCCCAGATCCGGGGACGGTGAAGTCAAAAGCCCCGATAACAGGAAACGCTGCTCCGCCGTTCCTGGCGGAAAATCCCGGAATTCCGCCGAAGTGACAGAATCCCGTATAAGTGAAATAATTTCATCAAGGAGAACTCCGGGCCGCGCTTCATCTTCATGGCAATAACGGGCAAGAATAAGGGCGGCTTCCATACAGCTTTGACAGTACCCTCTGTAGTTTGGCATGTTAATGGCGCGGAAAATTTCACCGGCGGCGCTGTTCCGGGTCCTGTCTTTGATTTTTCTGAGCAGATAATAAACGCCGGAAGGATCCAGAAAGTGTTCCGTTTCCGGGTCCTGCCCGAACGTGAGCAGGACAAAAGCGGGCTTTTCCATGTTTCCCGCCGGTTCATCTGAATCGATACAGCGGAACAAATACACGCGGCCGTCCCGCTCAACCGCGCCGTCCGCAAGGGCCGCGCCGGGAAAACGGAGATCCTCAAAAAGCCGGGCAAGATCCGGGAGGCCCGCCGTGGTTTCGACGGAGAGGAAGGGGGGATCATCCTGTCCGAGATACCTGTCTATGGCGCCGAACCCCCTGAGGACGGCGGGAAATCCGCCGGACAATAGAACATCAAAAACGCGATCCATGGTTTCATTCCATATATAACGGAAGAATGGGCATGGCCCTGCCATTTGCGGAAATCCGGTATCGCAGATCTTCCAGCACATCAAGGGCATCTGCGTCTGCTTCGGGGAATACGCCTGAATCCGGAATGCCCCGCGCCGTAAGAAAACGCAGGAGTATGGTATCAATAAATTTGGGCTTGGGATATTCGTCAAAGATAACGGGTTTTACGGCAGGTATTTCCGCAAGGCTCCGGGCGATACGGACGGCGTCAAGAATGCCGCCGATGCTGTCCGCAAGCCCGGCGTTGACGGCCCCCATTCCCGAATAGACCCGGCCCCGCGCCAAGGCTTCAACCTGCGCCGCATCCATCTTTCTTCCGGCCGCTACCTTGTCTACAAAATCATGGTACAGATCAAGAATATAGACGCGAAAACGTTCGGCTTCCGCTTCGTCAAGATCCCGCCGGGGAAGGATAAAGCCGGAAAAAAGATCCGCATGATCCCCCCGTTTGAGAACATCAACGGAAAGGCCAATCTTTTCGTTTAGGCCCCTGTCAAAAAACCAGCTCCCTATTACTCCTATGGAACCGGTCAGCGTATAGGGCGAGACGGTGATATGGTCGGCGTACATGGCTGCCCAGTAACCTCCCGAAGCGGCCACCGGTCCCATGGAAACGACGACGGGTATACGCTTCCGTGCGGAACGTATGGCCTCCGCGACATAATCGGCCGCTTCGGCGCTTCCTCCCGGCGAATTGATACGCACCACAATGGCCTTGACTGATTTTTTTTCCGGTATTTCACATATTGTCCGTTCAAGGCTGCGGGCGGCCATGCCCCGCTCAAGATCGGTCCGGCCCGACGCGTAGACTATGGCAATCCTGACCGCCCCGGAAAAAATGCCGCCCCTCTTTAGGCGGTATTCGGGCGCTTTGCCGGTCATGAGGCTTGTTTTGGCATCCCCGTACCGGAGCCAGGTTTTTACTTCCGTTCCCGCCATCTCCTTTACCGCCAGGGCCGCCGCTTCCTTTCTGCCTGTTATGTCCACAAGACCGCGTTCCAGGGCGCTTCGTGCCGAAAAAAGATATTCCATATTGAGGATGGCATCGAATTCCCCGGTGTTTTGAAAACGGGCTTTTACGATAGTATCCCTGGTAAGGCCGAAAATATCATCAAGATATTCGCCGTACTGTTTCCTGTCCGCATCCGACATGCTGTCTCTGGTATAGCTTTCCATGGCGGATTTATACTCAAAATAGCGAAGCTCCCGCACCCCCACGCCGAATTTGTCCAGCGTCTGTTTTACAAAACCCCGGCTCCAGACATAGCCGAAAAGCTGGAGCGCCCCCTGTTCATCCATGACGATTTTATCCGCCACCGAAGCGAGGCAGTAAAGATCCAGATCGGCGTCGCTGATAAAGAAGCAGATTTTCTTTCCCGTTTGTCTGAAATTTTCCAGAACGGTCCTGAGTTCCCACATATACGCCCGGTCCGCCGTAAAATCCGAGGCGTTTACCAAAAGCCCCTGAATACGCCTGTCTTTTCCCGCCTGTTCAATGACTGCGAACACATCGATAATTGAATGATTCCTCACGGCGCACAGGCGGCTTCGTACCGTCCGGTTGTTAAGGTTAACTTCCAGGTATACGGGTTTACGCATTGGCGGATTCCCGGAATTCCGTTCCGGCTGGCGTCCCGGGCTGCCGAATGCCACCGAGGCGGCCATGAGCCATAAACCGGGAACCCACACGTTTTGTCCGTTCATTTTTTTATTGTTCCCTTTTTCGCGGTTTTTTTCGAAACTTTTTCCTCTTCCGGTGAAAGTGCGGCAAGCAGGTTGTCTAATTTATAACCGGAAGCTCCCTCGGCCCGGATCAGGAGGTTTCGTATGCCGGCGATAAAAGCAGCCCTTTGAGCCAGCGGCGCGGCCTTTCCGCCGAACGCGGCGTCGTCTTCCAGAAGGAGGAAGAACGAAGTGTAGAAAAGGGTCTTTTCAAAATTTTCCTTGTTGTACCAGGTGATATCCTCAAAGCGGTTCACCCCCAAAAGCCGCCTGAAATCTTCCGCGTCGTAATTATCAATCAGGACAGCCAATGCCAGAGAACCGGCTCCGGCGGAATTCCAGGGCTCGCCTTTTTCATCCATAAGAGGAAAGAGCGCCTGCCGGGGAGCGGTGCGGCAAAGAACCGCCTTCATGATTTCCGTAACCTGCCATGCCTCATTCCCGTCTATCCCCTGATTCACGAAAATTTCCCGAAGCTTCCGGTCTAGTTGCCAGTGATCGGAGAGGGACCGCGCCCAGGCGCCGCATGCCCCTTCGCCTATGACGGGCCGCAGCAGCGATAACGCCCCATACGCCAGGGCAAAAACGGCAAGTTCGCGCCTTTCGCGTATCGCGGCGGCAAGTTCCCCAAGATAGGAGATCTTTGAAGCGTCCATATCGTATTCCGCTATCCCAATCAGCCGTTCAAGATACGCCTCAAACATTTTCACGATTTTTGCGGAATCCACAGGAGAAAGCTTCTCCCGCAAGGGCATTTCAGGAGCAGATTCCCCGGTTCCGGTTTCCGCCCCGGTCTGTATTTCAGGCGCAATCCATGGATCATACTGACATTCGGCGCCATCCCTGAAAAAGACCGCCGTGCCGGTGAACATTGTAACCGGTTCGCCGAACGACGCAAGAAATTCCGCCCGAAAATCCGTTCCGGCAGATCTTTCGGATTCGGGCCCGGCGGGTTCTCCTGCCCCGGCGATAAAAAATCTGTGCAGCGCGTCGACCCTTTCCGGTTTCAGGAATTCGCTGAAACGGTAGTATAATTCACCCAGAAAAATATCCCTGATGGCCGCATCGGGATCGGCGGTTCCCCTGCCGTTGAGTTCGTGATTCAGACGCGCCCAGCGGCCCGGACGCTGTCCGGGTATGTCCTCAGCTTCGTGAATGTCCAGAAACACCTGCGCCTCGTAACCCTTAAGGGCCGCAAAGAGACCACGTTCGGTTATCTCCTTGGAAGATCTGATGAACCAGAGCCCGGAACGCTGTTCCCGGAACAGAGTGAAGTACCGGCTGTCCCCGTGAAGGGAAAGGGCTTCGCTCAAGGTGTCACGGCGGACGGTTCCGTCTCCCTGCGGTATGGGCGGCGTACTGCGGTGTATCCAGCCTGAAGTTTCAAAAAAAGAATTATTGTACAATACCAGCGCCCGCTCGTTCATACTGCGGTTGGAATAGGCAAAAACATTTTCGTTAATCGTTCTTTCCGGGGTAAAAAGATCGTAGAGTCTGAAACCGGAACTGCCCGAAAAGATGTAACGCCTTTTCATAAGGGGGAAGATCTCCCGCTCGTGGCGTTC
>JAIROE010000234.1 GCA_031257715.1 Treponema sp.
TACGGCACCGACACCTCCGCGGAGGGCCGGATGGTGATCCGCATGATTATGGAAGCCACCGAAGCGGGGCTGGGGGACGGGGAAACCCCTATCTTCCCCATCCAGATTTTCCGGGTCAAGGAGGGGATCAACTACAATCCGGGGGAACCCAATTACGACCTCTTCCAACTGGCCTGCCGGGTCAGCGCCAAACGGCTCTTCCCCAATTTTTCCTTTCAGGACGCTCCCTTCAACCTGCAATACTACCACCCTGAAAAGCCGGAAACCGAAATCGCCTATATGGGCTGCCGGACCCGGGTCATAGGCAATATTCACGACCCGGAAAATGAAATCACCTACGGACGGGGAAACTTAAGCTTTACCACCATTAACCTGCCCCGGCTGGCCCTCCGCGCCCGGGGAGACCTGGATCTCTTTTTCGACGAACTGGACAAAAAGACCGAACTGGTCATCGCCCAGCTTCTGGAACGCTTTGAGATTCAGGCAAAAAAGAAAGTTAAACACTTCCCCTTCCTCATGGGCCAGGGAATATGGCTGGGCTCGGACGCCCTGGACTGGGAAGACGAACTCCGGGAAGTCCTCAAGCACGGCACCCTGACCCTGGGCTTCATCGGCCTCGCCGAATGTCTCAAGGCCCTCACCGGCCGCCACCATGGCGAAGAAAGCGCGTCCCAGGCCCTGGGCCTTAAAATCGTCAGCCGCCTCCGCAGCCGCATGGACGAACTGGCCCTGGAGAAGCAGCTCAACTTCTCCCTCATCGCCACCCCCGCGGAGGGCCTTTCCGGCCGCTTCGTGAAAATAGACCGGAAGATATTCGGCGTCATCCCCGGCGTTACCGACCGGGACTACTACACCAACAGCTTTCATGTGCCGGTCTATTACCCCATCGAAGCGCTCCGCAAAATAGAACTGGAAGCCCCCTACCACGCCCTGACCAACGCCGGCCACATCAGCTACATCGAGTTGGACGGCGACGCCTCCAAAAACCCCGAAGCCTTCGAGCGCATCGTCCGGGCCATGAAAGAAGCCGGCATAGGCTACGGCAGCCTCAACCACCCCCTGGACCGGGACCCCGTCTGCGGCTACCGGGGCATCATCGGCGAAACTTGCCCCCGCTGCGGACGCGCCGAGGCCGACGTCCCCTTCGAGCGAATCCGCCGCATCACCGGCTACCTCGTGGGCACCCTGGACCGCTTCAACAACGCCAAACGGGCCGAAGAACGGGACCGGGTAAAACACGGCCTTGAGAAAAGTGAAGGGGCAATATGATGCGTTTCCCGGGACCCTCCGGGCGTTCTAGCGGTTCAGCTTTTCAAGTTCGGCCTTGACAAGGCTTGCGAGTTCCTCCGCGGCGGAAGCGGCTTCGACAAGGCGGCTTTCCTTTTCGTCACGGCGTTTCACTTCAACACGCGGCGGCGCGAGGGCGAGGTTCCGATCTCCTATGACCACCCGCAGGGGAATGCCCATGAGATCCGCATCGTTGAATTTGACGCCGGGCCGTTCAGCCCTGTCGTCAAGGAGAATTTCGACGGAGCGCGCCCGCAGTCCCGCCGCAAGTTTGTCCGCCGCCAGTTTCATGGCCCCCTCGTATTTGACGGGGACGATGATCACCTGATACGGGGCCACGGTCATGGGCCAGATGATCCCCGCGTCGTCGTGGTGTTCTTCGATGATCGAAGCAAGGGTCCGGTCAAGCCCTATGCCGTAGCAGCCCATGACGGGGAAATGGCTTTTGCCGTTTTCATCAAGATAACTTACGTTCATGGCCCTTGTGTATTTGCTGCCGAGCTTGAAGATATGCCCCAGTTCGTTTCCTTTTTTTTCGTGCAATTCTCCGCCGCAGAGGGGACAGCGGTCGCCGGCTTTGACGGTTCGTATGTCGGCGATGATCTGTCCTTCAAAATCACGGCCGTAGGCGGCGTGCCTGTAATGAAGGTCTTTTTCGAGTGCCCCGGTTACCGCGTCGTTCATGCCGGTAACGGTTTCATCAAGAACACCGGGAAGGCCCGTAAGTCCTATGGGTCCCGCGAAACCCACGGGCGAGCCGGTAAGGCGCTCTACATCGGCGTCCGAGGCAAGGCTCACCTCCGAAGCTTTGAGGACCGAGGCAAGTTTCGCCTCGTTGACATCAAGATCGCCGCGTATGGCGGCGGCGAAGAAGGCTTCGCCCGGCGCGCCCGAAGCGGGGGCCTCCGGATCCGGGGGAACGCCGTCTTCCCCCGAAAGATCACGTTCAACATTCACCGCCCGGTAGATGAGGGTCTTGATGAACTGTTTTGCGTCCGTCTTGAGGAAGGCGCAGAGTTCCGCTATGGTTCGTACCGAAGGCGTGTCTATTTTTTCGACGGGCGGAACGGAGGCCGCCGCGGCCCCTGCCATTTCAGGCGAAAAACGGGGAGTGTAGTCCGGCCTGCACGCCGCCTTTTCAACATTGGCCGCGTAGCCGCATTTCCCGCAGAGAATGAGCGTATTGTCGCCTATGTCGCTTTCAACCATGAATTCTTCGGAACCGCTTCCCCCCATGGCCCCCGAATCGGCCCTCACGGGGATCACCGAAAGGCCGCAGCGCCTGAAGATGCGCCTGTAGGCGCGGCCCATGTCTTCGTAGGTTTTATCGAGGCTGTTTTCACCGGCGTGAAAGGAATAGGCATCCTTCATCACGAATTCCCTTCCCCGCATGACGCCGTAGCGGGGGCGGATTTCGTCGCGGTACTTGGTATTGATCTGGTAAAGGGAAAGGGGCAGCCGGCGGTAACTTGAAAGCTCGTCCCTCACCACGGCGGTAAAGGCTTCTTCGGCGGTTGGGGAAATCACGAAATCCCCGTTCTGCCTGTTTTTGACGCGGAGCATCGCTTCACCCATGGAATCCCACCGGCCCGATTCCTTCCACAGCTCTCCCGGAACCACCACGGTCGGTTTTATTTCAAGGGCGCCTGTAGCGTCCATTTCTTCACGGACAATCTGCTCCACCTTTCGGAACGCCCTGAGCCCCAGAGGCAGATAGACAAAAAGACCGTTTGCCAGTTTGCGCAGCATGCCGGAGCGGAACATGAAGCGGTGGCTTGCTATCACCGCGTCGGCGGGAACTTCCCGCAGGGTAGGAATGAATGTTTTACTCAGGAGCATAATAATTGATATTACACGAACCGGCGCGTCCGCGGCAAGCGCACATCAGCAGGAGCGCAAAAAAATGGACTTGTTCAAGAACCCGGCTGGTTCTTTGCCAAGCTTCGCTTGGCTTACAAGTCTCGCAGATTTGGTGTATTTTTTACGAAAATCCGCCAAATCTACCGTTTTTTAGCGGAAGTTGGGGCTGTCCGAAAAGTTTGAAAAACTTGTTCGGACAGCTTCTTTAGTGCGGCATT
>JAIROE010000069.1 GCA_031257715.1 Treponema sp.
GATAGACGAGGTGATAACCGGGGCTGTGTCAAAACCCATACGGCAGGTGGCCGAATCCGAAGGGGCCATTCTGGAAAAGACGCGGCTCCTCATGCTCCTTATCACCGTGCTCAGCCTTGCCGGTTCGGCCCTCGGCATCTCCAACCTTGTGACCGCCGGCGTCATGGAACGCTCGGCCGAAATAGGACTGCTTAAGGCTGTGGGCGCGGATGACATTGCCGTATCGACGCTGGTGCTTACCCAGGTTCTTGTTACCGGTATAGCGGGCGGTGTGGGCGGTTATTTCGCCGGCCTCGGATTCGCCCAGATTATAGGGCGGACGGTTTTTGATTCGGCAATTGATATAAAGCCCATGGTCATACCCATAGTCGGGGTGATGGTGTTTTTTGTATGTATTGCGGGAAGCATTCCTGCCATAAGGCTCCTTCTTTCACTGCGGCCCGCCGAGGTTCTTCATGGAAGATAAAAGGAAGAGGGGATGAACAGGCAGCGTTTTTACATAAAGATGGTGGTCAGTTCCCTTGTCCGAAGGCGCTCCCGCATGATCACGGCTCTTCTTGCCGTGGCCACAGGCGCGGCTATCCTCTCGGGGCTTATCACGATTTCCTGCGATATACCCCGGCAGATGGGGCAGGAATTCCGTTCTTACGGAACGAACTTTGTGATCATCCCTTCGGGCGGCTCCGCCCTGATGAGCGGGGAAACCGTTGAAAAGGCCGTCTCTTTTCTTCCCGGGGAGGCGGTTGCCGGAATCGCCCCCTATCGTTATCACATGATAAAGATCAACGAACAGCCCTTCATGGCGGCCGGCACCGATATGGAAGGCGCGCGCAAAACAAGCCCGTACTGGCTTGTCTCCGGCCGCTGGCCCCTTGAACCGGGAGAGGCCCTCATAGGAGAGGAAGTGGCCGCCGCAATACGCCTTGTTTCGGGAAGTGTTTTTGAAGTTACCGGTTCAGCCCGGGGAGGGGCCGCCTTCAAAAACAGGTTTACCGTCGCGGGTGTTCTTCAGACGGGCGGAACCGAAGAGGCTTTTGTCTTTATGTCCCTTGACGACTTTAAGGACATGACCGGTGAAAGCGGTTTTGACGTGGTGGAATGCAGCCTTCAGGCGTCCTCCGAAACCCTTGAATCATTGGCGGATCTTATTTCGTCGGAAGTGGAAGGGGTAAGCCCCCGCCTTGTAAAGCGCGTTACCGATTCGGAGGGCGCCGTATTGACAAAGCTGCAGGCGCTTATCGTTCTTGTTACCGTGGTTGTGCTTGTCCTTATCATGATCTGCGTGGCTACGACAATGATGGCCGTCATCGCCGAAAGAAGGCGGGAAATAGGACTGCGCAAGGCGCTTGGGGCTTCCAACCGGAGCCTTGTATATGAATTTATCGGAGAGGGAATGTTCCTCGGCGGTGCGGGGGGCGCATTGGGATCGGTTCTTGGTTTTGTCTTTGCGGAAATCGTGGGCCTTAACGTGTTTAACCGCTATGTCGCCTTCCCTGTCCTTCTTCTTCCCCTTACCCTCGCGGCATCGGTTATTGTTACCTGCATTGCATGCATCATTCCCGTCCGGAACGCTGTTGACGTTGACCCGGCAATAGTTCTCCGGGGGGAATAAGGAGCGTATATGGATCTTCTGGAATTAAAGGGCGTTTCAAAAAATTACGGGAGCCTTGCCGCCCTCAAGGATATACAGCTTTCTGTACGGCGCGGAGAATGGCTTGCCATCATGGGCCCTTCGGGATCGGGAAAGACCACCATGATGAATATCATAGGCTGCATGGACAGGCCTTCGGAAGGGGAAGTGCTGCTTGACGGCGTCAATATTTCCGGGGAAAGCGCAAGGAACCTTACCACGGTAAGGCGGGACAAGATAGGGCTTATCTTTCAGCAGTTTCATCTGGTGAATTACCTGACCGCGCTTGAAAACGTCATGGTCGCCCAGTATTACCACAGCATGCCTGACGAAAAGGAAGCAATGGCGGCACTGGAACGTGTCGGGCTTGCCGCGCGGGCAAAGCATCTTCCGAGCCAGCTTTCCGGCGGGGAACAGCAGCGGGTCTGCATAGCAAGGGCGTTGATCAATTACCCCGCCCTTATACTTGCCGATGAACCGACAGGAAACCTTGACGAGGCAAACGAAAATATCGTGATCGATATTTTCAGGCAGCTTCACGCCGAAGGAAGCACGATCATTGTGGTAACCCATGATCCGGAAGTTGCCGAAGATGCGGAGCGAACAGTGGTACTGGAACACGGAAAAATCGCGAAAATCGTTGACAATAAAAAATGAAACGGAGCGTTAAAATGAAAAACGGAAGGACCGGCCAAAATCAAATCGCCGTAATCGCCGCCCTGTGTTGCATTGCGCTTTTTTCAGGCTGCGGCGGGGCGTCTTACCGGGACGGAACCTATACGGGAAAAAGCGGAGAGGACGATACAGGCGCCTGGGGCGAGGTGTCCGTTGTCATTACAGGCGGCAGGATAACGGGTTGTACCTTTGTTACCTGGCAGAAAGACGGATCGGTAAAGGATGAAGATTACGGAAAAATACACGGCGAAATTTCAAACCGGCCCTTTTATGACAGCGCCCAGCTTGCGGTAAGGGCCATGGAAAAATACGCCGGGGATCTGGCCCGCACCGGGAAACTGGAGGAAGTTGAAGCGGTAAGCGGGGCGACCATAGCCTGGAACCAGTTCAACGAAGCGGTAATGAACGCGCTGGCCGCGGCAAAAAAATAGGGCTGT
>JAIROE010000156.1 GCA_031257715.1 Treponema sp.
TGCCGCTTTCGCCGATAAGAGCGTAGGTTTTGATCCTTCTCCAGGGCCGGAAAAAATTCCACAGCATTATTCAATTATAAGGAGAGTTTTCAGGCGGAACAAGGCCAAACAACTTAATCCGCCATGCCGAACAAGCCGTTTGACCGGGGAGTTTCGGCGGATTCGAAATTCCGGCCGGGAAAGAGCCCGGCGATCCTCTGCGTGAAGCGGGGGGGCAGGGGAGCGGTGAGGCGGATGGGGTCTTTGCCGTCCGCCCGGGGAATCCCGATTTTCCATGCGTGAAGGAGAAATCCCCCCTTTTGCGGGCTGCCCCCGTATTTTCCGTCGCCCGAAAGGGGATGCCCTCTCACGGCGGCCTGCGCCCGTATCTGATGCGTCCTTCCCGTGACCGTTTCCACGAGGATGAGGGTATGCCCGCCGGCGTCCGAGGCAAGCGGCCGTACCATGGTGAGGGCTTTCCCTCCATTCATCCCGGCCGCGTCTCCCGCCGTTTTCAGGGTTTTTCTGAGGGACGTATCCCGGAACAGCTCGTCTTCCCATGTCCCGGCCTTTTCGATTATCCCGTCGGCAACAGCCAGATACTGTTTTTTTACACGGCCCTCACGGAGCATGGCGCTGAAAAACCGGGCGCCTGAAAGATCCGAAGAAAATACGATGATCCCGCTTGTCGGCCTGTCAAGGCGGTGCAGGGGGCCGGGTCTGAAGGAAAGGGAAGGGGGAAGCTTCCCCGCAAGATACTCCCGCACCATACCGTCAAGGCACGGAGAAGACCCGCGCGCCGCCCCCGGGCCGTGAACGGCAAGACCCGCGGGCTTGTTGACGACAAGAAGGCCGGCCCCCTCAAAGAGTATGTCAAGCGCGCCGCCGTGCCTCCCGCCCCGCGCGCCGCATGTTTCACGCACGCCGCCTTCTTTCCCGGCCCGGCGTCCGTCCCGCACGCTTTCGGAAAGATCTCTGATCCGGATCACCGCCCCTTCCGCGACACGGTCCCCGCCTCCGGCAGCCTTTCCGTCTACAAGGACGCCTTTCATGCGGAGGAGCCGGTGCAGGGCCGAAAGGGGAAGATCGGGCAGGGCCTTGCGCAGGACGCGGTCCAAACGCCGGTCCGCATCATCGCGGCCCGCGGTCAGGGTAAGAGGCATAAAGGGATTATAGCGGCGGAAACGATCTTTTTGTACTCCCCGGCCGGAAAAGCCGGCCCGCATCCTTATAAATGAAGATCGGGATTCTCCGCAAAATGCTTGAGGATCACAATCTCTTCAGCGGAAGAGTTGTTCTTTATGACAACGCCGTTACGGGCCGCGTCTTCCGTCACAAAATACTCATCGCGCGTCAGTTGTCCGTAATGTATCAGCGCCGGCGTCTCAAGATCGTGTCCGCCGAAAACCCCGTTTCCCTGAAGGCAAATAATGCCGTAAGCGGCGCTGTCCCTGATGGTTGCCGTTCTGCCGGGAAACACCGTCAAGCGCTTTGCGCTGACCTTTTCACACTTGTAACAGATCCATTCTTCAATATACCCCTCTTCCCGCATCTCCCGCAGGGCTTTTACCGGCCTGGGCCGCATGAAACGGTTTTTATGAAAATCGGGATCTGTATTTAATTCCCAGTCTATGACATCAACAAGATAATTGAAATTGCCTTTCTCTTCGGGCGGACAATTCTTCCAGAGAAGTTCCTCCGGCAGGCAATGCTCATGGTACAAAACAGACTGGTACATCGCGTAAACATCGGAGGCAAACTGGGGCTCATAGGTACAAAGACTTCCCGGCGCATGAAGAACTCCGGGAGGTACGTCCCAGCCTGTATCCAGGTCAAGCTTGTAGGCTCTGGATAAACCCAAGAGATTGTTGTCTCCTGAAGAGAATCCTTCGAGGGCTTTTTTTACCTGCTCTTTTGTTACTTCGGGATTAAGGCCGAAGAAGGTAAACGGGAATTCACCGCCGTGGTTATTTAGCTGCGCCGGGAAAAAATACATCTCGGGTTTGCCTGACTGCCCCACGCGCCCCGCGAATGTATCGTTATGGTGAATGTGATGCGGCAAGGGGCCCAGATTATCGAAAAATTTTGAATAGACAGGCCAGCGTCCGTATTTATCGTAAAGGGCATTGCCTGTTATTTCCCCCTTGAGTTCTTCAACAGCGTCACGGAGGAGAAGTCTTTCATTTTTACCTTCATCAACAATGATATAACTCAGCCCCTCATCTTCCGGGGTTTCAGGCCCGTTGTCCGCATGCGTGGTTGACGCAAACCAGCGTTCATCCACCCCGCCCCGTTTCAGGCC
Organism: Treponema sp.; assembly: GCA_031257715.1. The sequence continues at coordinate 2,282 of JAIROE010000156.1, forward strand.
GAATACATAATAATCGGAAGGATGAAGCTTAAGCCGCCTGCCGGGCCTGCAGAACGAACGGGGAACCCAGGCCGGCGCAAGGCGCAGGATACCCTTTCCCTGTTCCAGCGCTTTTTGTGCCAATTCTTTCTTGTTCATTAAACAATCTCCTTGCTGAAATTTAAAACTGCAAAAATAACATGGAATAGAGCTTGAGTTGATCAATATGAATCTTTACCTGTTTATCCTCATAACTGAAGGAAACGGGTTTTTTATCCGGAAGGACAAGAACCTCTTTGGGAGCGGTTTCCGAATAAACCGAAACGGTAAAATCATGCAAGGGAATTGTATGGAAAGTTTCCTGAATATTGACAAGTCCGAGAAGTTTTACCTTTTTTTCGGGATCTTCAAAGAGAATACATTCCACCGTTTCGGGGGCGTCTTCCGAAGCAAACGCCGGGGGAACATCAAGCAACATCCGGATTATTCCCGCAAAAATATCGCTGTGTTGCTCCCGTTTTGCCCGTTCAATGGTCAAGCCGGAATAGAACACCCGTCCCTTGCCGTAATCGGTCATCATCATGGCGGGCTTGTCCGTAAATATTCCGGGTGGATTGGAATGGATGGAGGCAAAACGGTACATGCGAGCATCAAGATCCTGCTGTTTTTCTCCGGCCTTCGGCGACATGCTGATAAAACTGCTCCAGGGATTCGGCAGGGTATAGGGAAGGGTCGTGGTTCCGTAGATCTTTCCGGAAGGCTTGCCCGAATACAGCGCCTGTCTTTCAAACATTACCAGAGGGTATTGTTTTGTATATTCACCCTTCATAACCGGAATTCCTTCTTCCGTTGGCGATATATAGGTGATGCCATGCTCGGTAAAGCCCTCGTGTTTTACTCCGAATACTTCTTCAACCAGGGAAGGACAGGTTCTGCCGCTGATATACGCTTTACCTCCGTCTTTTATATATTTCCTTATTGCTTCAAGTTCGGTTTCACTTAAGAAGGGAATATCCGAAAGAACAAGAACTTTCGCGGAAAACAGCAGATCCAATTTCCAGTTGTTTAATACCGAATAGGGAATATGGTGAGCCCGCAGGGAATTGGCGGCTTCCATCACGGCTTTTTCATGAGGCTGGGTAACATCATCAAATATCTGTTCTACCGGAATTCCGTTTGCAAAGCTGTCCATTTTTCCAAACAGGCTGAAATACAATCCGACATCGCAGGATTGTCTGCCAATCGACAGATACGGTTCATATCTTTCCGCCTCGCGGAATATCTCTCCTATTTTTTTATATACACGGCTGTCAATGGTGCCAACAGGATCAATGGCGTCAATGAGAAGACATGCCCCGTGATGCAGATAAGTAAGCATAACACTGAGCCGTAACAGATCCATGGACTTGTTGGTGGTATGTTCTTTAAGGGAAGCGTAGCAGCGGCAGGTCATATATTCAAAAGGCTGATTTTTGGTGAGATTATAGTAAACTTTACAGGCAAAGGATTGTTCGGCGATTCCTCCGTACAGATCCCCGCCGGCATAATCACTGGCCTCGGTGATGTTTTCAGTTACCCCAAAACGCCAGAAATGATTAACCGCGGTAGAATACTGATGTTCCACAGAACAATCCGGTTTGTGTTTTTTTACTTCCGCGGTCGCGAATTGGGCGAATTCGCCGAGCCAGTCGATACGCTTCCGCTGGAATTTTACCCACTCGGAATCGTTCCAGTCTACGACGGCGGGGATCCTGCCCCCCTCCTCTTTTTCCCATCGGGATTTACATCTGTCGCAGTAGCAGACCATGGGCCAAAAGGTCATGTCCAGGAATATTCCTTCAAACTGAAAATACTCACTTAACTCCGCAATTTGTTCCGCGATGAAATTCCTGTACTCCTGGTTATTGGGACAGCACAGTCCGTAGCGGTTGCCGTCAAAACGCGAGCCGTGATTGTGAACATCCCGCATCTGCCAGTCAGGATGCTGTTTGTAGGCCCAGTTGTTGTAGATTAGGCTGTAATAGGCGATAACATCCATTCCGGCCCTGTGGCATTTATCTACCAGGCGTTTGGTTAAATCTTCCCGTCCCTTGTAACCTTCATGCATTTTCCCGCTCTTTGTAGGCCAATAACAGAGGCCCACATGGGACTGAAAATAAATCATGGGAGCATTTATATTCGCTTCGACAAGATTATTGAAGTATGCATCAGGGTCAAAACGGGACAGGAAAGAATCGTCCCATTCCTCGATATGCATGTCAATCAAATTACGCCTGAAACGGTTTTTGTACCAGTCTTTCATGTATTTTCCTCCTGATTACACCTGACATGATTTTGAGTTGTGAGACAACCGGCCGGGTTGTCGAACAAGTCCGTTCTC
>JAIROE010000159.1 GCA_031257715.1 Treponema sp.
TCCGCTATGAAAACGGCAAGGGCGGTGTGGGCCCGTGGGGACCGGTGTTTTTTGCGGTGATACCGTGAGGCGGTTGAATTGCCCTTTCTTTTAACAATTTTCCCGGCTGCCGGTCCGGCCGGCAGAACTGTTACTACTATCTTTTTTCGGCGGGAGCTCATGCGGGTTCCTGATCAACGACAATGAGGAGAAGAATATGAAAAAAAGAGAAATCGCGTTAGTGTTTGCGGCCGCGGCAATGGTTATCGTGTTTGCCGCCGGATGCAAAAAATCAGAATCGGGTGACGCGGCCGCTTCGGGTGGTCCGGTCAATCTTTCCATCTGGCATTATTTTGAACATGAAGCCGAGGCCCTGAATAAACTGGTCGATGATTTCAACAAGCTTCACGCCGCCGAGAATGTTAACCTTGCGGCGACGTTTATGTCGCGGGAGGAGTTGATGAATCAGTACACCATAGGAGCGGTTTCAGGGCAGCTCCCCGACATCGGCATGGTGGATTCCCCGGATCACGCCTCTTATATCGCATTGGGGGTATTTTCCGATATTACCGATGAATTGAACGCGTGGGGAGAGCTGGATCAGTTTTATCCCGGCCCCTTAAGCAGCACCATGGATGCCAACGGCAGGATCTACGGGCTTCCCAACAATTCCAACTGTCTGGCCCTTGCCTGTAATATGGATCTCCTTAACGCCGCGGGCGTCGCCAAGCCCACTACCTGGGCGGAATTTGAGGCCGCCTGCGCAAAACTTACCAACCCTGCCGAATCACGCTACGGTTTTGCCATGAGCGCCATTTCCAATGAGGAAGGTACTTTTCAGTTTATCCCATGGATCTACTCGGCAGGCGGTTCGGTTGCCAATCTTGCTTCTCCGGGAAGCATACGGGCCATGGAATTCCTTGCCGGCCTTGTAAAAAAAGGGTACTTGAGCAAGGAAAGCGTCAACTGGGGGCAGGGGGACGCCTTTAACGCCTTTATTGCGGGAAAAGCGGCCATGGTGGAATCGGGAACCTGGCAAATTGCCAGCGACATTATCCCCAAGATTGCCGGTTCTTTTAAGGTTGAATATACCCTTATGCCCAAAGATCAGAAATACGCTTCGGTAATCGGCGGTGAAAATTTCGCGGTTTCCAGCACTACCAAACACAGGACATGGGGCATTGAATTCCTCAAATATATGGAAACCGCCGAAAACGTGGCTTACTGGTGCGAGATTGCCGGCAAACTTCCGGTGCGCATGGATTCGGCCAAGCTCCGTGATTTCTGGACCCAAGACCCCTGGTATGCGGTATTCACCGACGGAATGAATTACGCCGTGGCCCGCGGGCCCCATCCCGAATGGCCCACCATTTCCAAGGCCCTTTACACCGCCGGTCAGACCGTTCTGCTGGGTGAAAAATCCCCGTCGGACGCCATGAAAGCCGCCGCGGCCACACTTGAGCCTATTTTTGCCAAAACACCCATAGCACAGTAACGCCGCCGATTTGACAGGCAGGAAATAATTTTCCCTGCCTGTTGAATCTTTTCCAAAAACCGAAGTTTCGGGAATATCCGTGGTATTGGCACGGCCGGTAATTTTGGGGATTTCATTGTATGGGGGTCTTTCATGAGAATGGGTCTTCAGGCCAAAAAAAATATAGAAGGTTACAGTTTTATAGTGCCCGGTATGGTGTACATACTGGCTCTTCTGGGATATCCCCTTGTCTATAATTTTATTCTGGGTTTCCGTGATGTTAATGTCACGACATTTAAAAATGGAACCGATATATTTGTGGGTTTAAGCAATTATGTTTTTCTTTTCGGGGAACCGGTGTTCAAACTGGTTTTAAGAAATACCTTTGTATTTACTTTTGCCTGTATAGCGTTTCAGTTTACCGCCGGTTTTTTGCTGGCCCTGTTTTTTTCAAAAAAATTCACTTTTGCCGGTCCCATACGGGGGCTTATACTTATCGCCTATATGATGCCCATGTCCGTCACCGCCCTCATGGGGAAAAACATGTTCGGCCAGATAGGGGTGATAAACGATCTCCTTGGCAGACTGGGAATCGTTTCCGCCTATCCTGACTGGCCCATTTGGCTGGCCGACAAAAACATGGCAATGGCGGCCGTTATTTTCATGAATTGCTGGGTGGGCATTCCCTTTAATATGCTGCTTCTCACTTCAGGGCTCACCAATGTCCCCGAAGAAATCTACGAAAGCGCGTCCATCGACGGAGCAAACGCCTGGGTGCGGTTCTGGAAAATAACTGTCCCCTGTATACGCTCTTCCATTTTGGCGGTTCTTATGCTCGGTTTTATCTATACTTTTAAGGCTTTTGATCTTATGTTCATCATGACCGCCGGGGGACCGCTCAACGCCACCGATGTATTGGGCACATATTCCTACCGGTTGTCTTTTACGGAGTATAAATTTTCCATGGGATCGGCGTCCGCCATCGTGTTGTTTTTCTGCCTGTTTATCATAGGACTGTTTTATCTGCGAATAAGCCTGTCGGAGGAGATCTGAAATGGATACGGCAAACAGGACGGGATTTTTCGGCTCCAGGGCACGGCGGAGAAACATTGTACTTTGCGTCCTGTCGCTGGTGACGGTAGTAGTGTTTCTGTTCCCCGTTTATTGGCTTTTGTGCATGTCGCTCAAAACCGACGCGGAAGCGTTCGGTAAAATTGTAACCTACTTTCCCCGCATATTTACCCTGGAGCCATGGCGGCTTAACCTGGGAGATCGTGATTTTCTTGTGTCACTGAGGAACAGTTTCCTCATAGCCCTTATTTCGATGAGCATTTCCCTTCTTCTGGGAGTGCCCACCGCCTACGGCATGGGCCGCTACAGGGTAAGGGGGAACCGGGCATTTCTTCTTACTTTTCTTGTGACGCAGATGCTGCCTGCTTCTCTTATGCTTACTCCCATTTATCTTATTTTCAGCAGAATGAACATACTCAACACTTTCTTTGCGCCGCCCCTTGCGATAGCCTCGGGCTCCATTCCCTTTATAGTCATAACCCTGCGCCCGTATTTCAGGAGCATTCCTTCTTCCCTTGATGACGCGGCAAGGATTGACGGCTGCGGGGTGTTTCGCTCTTTTATACAGATCATGATCCCTGCCATCAAGGTGGGAATAGTTACCGTCATGACCATAACGTTCCTTCACGGCTGGAACGATCTTGCCTATTCGATGACCTTCAACGCAAAACCGGAGATGCGTCCCCTTACCGCCAACATCTACAAATTCCAGAGTAAATATGGAACCCGCTGGAATTGTATCATGGCGTACGGGTGCATTCTGGTTCTTCCGGTAGTTCTGATTTTTGTGTTTTTTCAAAAATATATAGTCGGCGGGATGACTGCGGGTTCCGTAAAAGAATGATGAAAAGACGGGGATCCGGACGGACGAAGCGGAGAATTTTTGAAGGCGGCCTGCATATGTATCTGGAAAAACTGTTTGACGCGGTGGCGCTCAATATGCTTTGGCTTTTGTGTTGTGTTCCCCTCGTCTCCATAGGCGCGTCAAGCACGGCTTTTTATTATGCGGCCGTTAAGGTGATACGCGGAGAAAGGGGCTCTCTCTTCAGGGAATTTTGGCGCTCCTTCAAATTAAATTTCGTCAAGGCTACGTTCCTTTGGATCTTCTTTGCCGTCCTGTTCTTTATTATTGCCGTTAATCTTAACATAGTCCCCGATATTGACGATGGTTACTTCAGCCTCTTTCTTACCTGTCTGTATTCCTTCCTTGCGGTTTTTGTCGCGGCCCTCCTTCTTTACGCGTTTCCGGTTCTTTCCCGCTTTGAGATGAGCGCGGGGCGCGTTATCGCACTGTCTCTCTTTATGGTTTTTCGCTATTTTCCCGTCACATTGGGGCTTTTGTGCATAGCAGGAGGAACAGTCCTGCTCGTTTATTATTTCCCCCTCTTTATCTTCTTCCTCCCCGCGGGAAGCGTAATAGTGTTTTCGGTGTTAATGGAAAAAGTGTTACTGCGGCATACTCCCCCGCCTTCTTCGGCGGAAGATGCCGAATATAAATGGTATTTCAATTCCGCCGGCAAGGGTGTAGAATAACAACGGAGGACATCAATGAGTGATTTTACCAGGGAACAGAACAGGCTTGTGTACCGCTATGACGCGGAAACAATGTGGGTCGAAGGCTGGGGCAAAAACAGCCTCAGAGTCAGGGCCTCGAAGATGGCGGAAATGCCCGAGCGCGACTGGGCCCTTTTGCCGCCCGAATCAGGCGCCGTTGGTATTGACATAGGCGAAGACGGGGCGTCCATACGGAACGGGAAAATAGAAATGCGGATAAGTTCCGCGGGAAAAATTTCCGTGTATAATTCCGGGGGCGTCCTGCTTTTGGACGAGTATGTCCGCAACCGCAGGGATATCAAGGCAAGGACATGCAGCGCGCTTGAAATAGAGGCGCGGGAATACAAGCCCATCATCGGGGGCGATTACGAGATTACCGTGCGCTTTGAGTCCCTTGATGCCGGAGAGAAAATCTACGGCATGGGGCAGTACCAGCAGCCCTACCTTAACCTCAAGGGCGTGGATCTGGAACTGGCCCACCGCAATTCACAGGCGAGCGTTCCCTTTGCCCTTTCCTCGCTGGGGTACGGCTTCCTCTGGAACAACCCCGCGGTGGGCAGGGCCACATTCGGGAAGAACATCACAAGCTGGGAAGCAAAGTCATCCAAGCTGATTGACTACTGGATCACCGCGGGGGACAGCCCGGCGGAAATAGAAGAGGCGTACGCGCGGGCAACCGGCACGGTCCCCATGATGCCCGGTTACGCCATGGGTTTCTGGCAGTGCAAACTCCGTTACCAGACGCAGGATGAACTTCTGGAAGTAGCCCGGGGTTACAAAGAACGGGGACTGCCCATTTCGGTTATCGTGGTGGATTTTTTCCACTGGCCCTTTCAGGGCGAATGGAAATTCGATCCGGTCTATTGGCCCGATCCGGACGCGATGATCGCCGAGCTTAAAAGAATGGGAATAGAACTGATGGTTTCAATCTGGCCCACCGTGGAACAGAAAAGCGAAAATTATGAGGAAATGCTGCGCAGGGGCTATCTTATCCGCACGGAACGCGGCATGAGGATCGCCATGGGCTATCAGAATGCCACCGTTCATTTTGACGCGACGCATCCGGGCGCGCGGGCCTTTGTGTGGGAAAAGGCGAAGAAGAACTATTACGACAGGGGAATCAAAATCTTCTGGCTCGACGAGGCGGAGCCTGAATATTCGGTGTATGATTTTGACAATTACCGCTACCACCTGGGGCCGGATCTGGAAATAGGCAACATCTACCCCGCGATGTACGCAAAGACGTTCTTCGACGGAATGAAGGCCGCCGGGCAGGAGAACATACTCAACCTTCTTCGATGCGCATGGGCGGGAAGCCAGCGTTACGGGGCGCTCGTGTGGTCGGGCGACATACATTCAAGTTTTGAAAGCCTGCGGAACCAGCTTGCGGCGGGGCTCAACATGGGCATTGCTGGCATTCCCTGGTGGACCACCGACATAGGGGGCTTTCACGGCGGCTGGATCGAAGATCCGCGTTTTCACGAACTTTTTGTGCGCTGGTTTGAATACGGCGCCTTCTGCCCCGTCATGAGGCTCCACGGCGACCGTGAACCGCACAAGCCCCCGGTGGGGACCACAGGCGGCGCCCATGTCGTTTCAGGCGCCGATAACGAGGTCTGGTCATACACGGACGAAGTGTACGGGATCTGCAAAAAATACCTTTTCCTCCGCGAAAAACTCCGCCCCTATATCACGGAGATCATGAAGGAGGCAAGCGAAAAGGGGAGCCCCGTCATGAGGCCCCTCTTCTACGATTTCCCCAGGGACAGGGCGGCTTGGGAAATTGAAGACCAGTACATGTTCGGCCCCAATTACCTTGTGGCCCCCATACTGTACGAAGGGATGCGGGAGCGGAACGTGTATCTTCCCGCAGGATCTTCATGGACAAATGCCTGGACGGGTGAAAAGCTTGAGGGGGGCAGGAACATTACCGCGGCGGCGCCGCTGGATCAAATACCGGTATTTACAAGGAACGGCGAAAGGCTTTCGTAACAGGGAAGCTCATTCCGCACTGAAGAACTTCCGGGCCCCGGCTATGACCCCGTCAACCGCGGCCTGGTAGCTGCCCTTGAGGGTGTTCATGTTCTGGTTGTAGAAGGCGGCAAATTCCGGGTCCTGAAAAGGATCCAGCTTGACCTGCCTTCCCATGCGGCGGGAAAGCTCTTCCTCTTTTGCGCGGAGTTTCGGTTCGTACTGCCTGAAGATTGCCTCTTCGTAGCGGGCAATTTCGCCAAGATAGCGGGACATGGTCTCACGGAACTGCTTTACGGAGGCGGCAAAGCGGCCGTCGTTTATCACAGCCTGAAGGCCCCGGCTTACCGCCTCAAGGCGCGCTTCGTCATCCTTTGAAAGGGGAAGGGTAAGCTGGGAAACAAGCACGTCGAAGATCCCCTGTTTGAGGCTTGCCCTCTGTTCCTTCGGGGCCTTTTTAAGTTCGTCCTCAAGGCTCTTCCGGGGATTATTCAGATATTCATTTGCCAGCCTTTTTCCCAGTTGTTTTGCTTCGTACAAATCGATGCTGGCCTTGTCACCCTTGACCGACTCGGTCCTTTCCAGCGCTATTTCAAGCGCGCTCTTGATTCGTCCCATGGTCTACAGTATAACAAAAATCCCCAAATACCAGCAAGCCCTTTTCGGTCAGCAGGCCGTCCACGCGCTGGTCCCCTTCCCCGGCGGGAACAGAGCCGGCAAGCTGGCATTCCATGCAAAGTCCCACGGCGCAGATCCCGCGCCCTTCGCCGTCCGCGGATCCGCGCCCGGCCCGGCCCGGCCCGGCAAGAAAGCGGTCGTAATAGCCCCCGCCCCGTCCAAGCCTCCTTCCTTCACGGTCAAAAGCAAGGCCGGGAACCAGCATGAGGGCCGCCGGGGGAAAGGGCGCCTGGAGAGTGAACGCCGCCGGGAAGGCGGGTTCCCGCACACCGAAGGGACCCTTCCGCCAGGGGCCGGCGGGGGAGGACAGGCGGCAAAAGAGGAGATCCTTCCCTTCAATGCGGGGAACGAGGATCTCCTTCTTTGCCCGAAAGGCCGCTTCAAGGAGAGGCCCGGTGTCTATTTCATCTTTCATGGAAAGGAAAAGGAAGAGGGTGTCAAAACGGAGCCACACGGGGGAATCACGGAGCAGCTTCGCGGCTTTGCCGCCCGCAGAACGGAACTCTTCGGCAGGAACGGCCGCAAGGCGGCTTTTCATGCGCCGTCTCAGGCTGTCTTTGTCCACAGGACGGTACAGGGGCCGGGCTAGATGCGCCGCGTGCCCCCGCCTTTAAGGCCCGCCTCGTAGAGGCGGCCGCAGGAAAGAAACATGGGAAGCTTCGTGCCCGCGAGGATAATATCGGCCTCTTCCGCCATGTCTATCATGTCCCGGCTGGGGGTCTTTCCCCTGACAAAGATGATGCAGTGTATGTCAAGCAGTTCCGCCGTCCGTATGACCTGGGGATTGACCAGTCCCGTCAAAAGAAGCACGCGGTCCTTGACAAAAGCCATCACGTCACTCATAAGATCGGCGCCGCAGGCGGAAATCACCTCCAGCCCTGCCTTGTCTTCCCCGGAAAAAAACTGCCCGTCCAGCAATTTGACCGCTTCCCCTACAATCATACATCCCCCATTCTTCGGCTTTTTTCAGACCCCGTAACTGTTTTAAGGATAACACAAAAGCCGGCTGAACGTCAAATGGGCAATGTGCCAAACGGCATAGCCGTTTGGCCCCGTTCGGGCATACCAATACATTGTCCGGAAATCGGGGAGGAATCTGAAATGACAGGTTATCAGGATTGGCTGCCCGGCACACGGTACGGGCAGAGGGGAATGGCAAGAACGGCCCGGGGTGTCTACCCGCCCGGCGGGGCGGCGGCGGAAACGGCCACAGAGAAGAAGCGGGCCCGTGGGGGCCGATGTTTTTTGCGGTTATTC